>JABHKC010000029.1 GCA_018692315.1 Bacteroidota bacterium
GATAGTAACTTATTGGAAAAAAATATACATGAACTCCATTTTTATTTAAAAAATTAATGTTTTTTATCAAAGCTTGCATTTGTCTGTATTACAGAATATTAACATCATTTTGCTTGTTTTTGTGAATTATGCAGGCTATAATTTCGGGTAATTTTTTTCCTTTGTTTAGCAGAGCTTTAAAAATTTTATCGTATCCGCTTCCGGCTTTTTCGGCATAAGCAATTTCGCGAAGTATATCCATAATGTTGGGATTGCGCGGATTTGTTTTTCGCAAGAAATTGCTTGCATTTATTCCTTGAGGAAAACCACCCGGACTTTCAAATTCGATATAATTTGAATATTTACGGATTTGTATATTTTGCAGGCGTGAATAATCTCTGTGAACTACTGCATTAACAATTATTTCTCTTATTACTATGTTCTGATAGTCTTCTACATATTCCCTGAACAAGCCGAACTGAAATTCTTTTTTCTTAATCTCGGAACTCAATTGATTATAACAATCAGTTATTTGTTTTATTATATTCCCAGAATATTCAAAAGGGGTGTAGCTTCCGTCTTCATGATAGCGGATATAACTTATTTTAGCAAAAGGAATTTCTTTTAACGATTTGAAGTTTCCAACAAATAATAATCCCGTTGTAGTGGGGTAATACTTTCCTTCCTGTTCTTTTGTTATGCCTAATATCTCGGTAAATTCGGTAGTGGAATTTTTCAGATAATGGCTTTGCGGGTTTTTAGCCTGTATTTGAACATATAATTCCCTGAGTTGTGCTATGTTGAGCCATGCAGGAATTTCGTTACCTTGATTGTCTTTTTTCTCTGGTTGGAAACTAAATCTCCACAGTTTTTGGTCGTAAATAATCAAGTTTTTTTCAGCCTGAATAGTCGCTATTTCATGAGGTTCAATAATTTTATTTCCATCAACATTTCTAATCACATACAAGCCTTTTGATGTGCAATGTAATTGTTCGGAAAAAGGTATTTCAAGAATAAGCAATTCTGTATTATTTACTTTTATAGTGTGTGGAATTAATGTAACCGAAGGTTGTGTAAGATCTTGTATGTTTTTAATGAGTTTAATAATCTTTTGATCATTAATTTTAAATTTATCGTTTATTTCATGTTTTTTGTCTGTGATACCTATTATAATAAAACCACCTTTTCGATTAGCAAAAGCCACAACATCTTTGGCAATTTCGTTATAGTTTGGTGCAAAATCTTTGAAGCTTTTTCCAAAAATTGTTTTATCGGTAAGTTGTTCTTTAAAATCTACAATATCAGATTCGCTTTTCAGAAGGATATTATACAACCATTGTACATTTAGTTTTGTATGTTTTTTCATTTTTTGTCTTCCTTTTTCACCAAAAACATTACAGCCACGCCGGTTTGTATGCCAAAAACATTGTGTGTAGTTCCTGCAATTTTCGGATTTTTTCGCACATCACTTTGTGTGTCAATAATATAAATGTAATCAAATTCGCGTTCCACAATTTTACGAAAACCATCAAATGTTCGGCTGTCAATAAAAGAACGATTTGTAATAAATGCAATAATCCCATTTTTATCAATTCTATCCATTGCCCAACGATAAAAACGAGAATACATATCATAAACTTTCGTTTTTTGTGCTGTGCTTTGTTTTATATAAGTATCCTTTATACGTTTATCTATTTGTGGATATGTCCGGTTTTTATTATTATCATTTTCATTTTGTTGGTTGGCATTATATGGCGGATTTCCAATAATAACCGAAATTTTATTGCTGTTTTGTTTTTTTATTCGTTCAAGATTTTCGGCAGTCATTGCAAAAAGCGACTGTTGCTTGCCTTCATATCCAAAGCCGAGATTATCTATCGTATCAACAAAAACGATATTTTCAAATGCTTCGTACTTGTTCATTTTTTGTTGATAAGTATATTCAATATTCAGGTTTGCAATATAATATGGTAAAATTGCCAGTTCGTTGCAATGAATTTCGTTTTTGAATTTATGTTTCAAATATTTTGGCGGAATGTATTCAATAATATCTGTAATAAAGGTTCCAGTTCCGGTTGCAGGATCAAGAATTTGCACATTTTTATCTGCTAATGATTTGCCAAAATATTTTTCGAGCAAATAATCTGTGCTTTCTACCATAAATTTTACAATTTCATTAGGCGTATAAACTACTCCCAAACGATCGGCTCCTTTGGGATTGTATGCCTTGTAAAAAGTTTCGTAAATTACTTTCAGGAATTTTTGTTTTTCGTGGTGGTTGTCAATATTCGATGCTTCACGTTTAATGGTTTTGTAGTAATTATCTACTGTTGCAAGTGTATCTTGCCTTACCTGGCCTGTAAAAAATGTGTTTACCACGGTTTCTAATTCTCGTGCAATATTATTTTCGCGATGAAAATGACTGTCGCCAAAGACGGTATCAAAAATTTCTGCTGTTAGAATATGTTGTATAAGCATTTCTCGAATATCGAAGGCTGATATTTCCGGATTTATACTTTCGCGGCACACATTCCAAAACTTTTCGCGTTGCACCCTAAAATCAGGATTTTTGTCGGCTTGTTCAGCTATCATTTTTCGCAGAGCCTCTACAATATCGGGTATATCTTCTTTAAATTTCTCAACAGCCGTATGAAATTCCTTTATTTCTGGTCGTTCGTATTCTACAAATGCAGCTAAAATACGATGCAAAAAATCAGCATCGTTCATTTCTCCTCGCATTTTTTCTTCGCCTTGCTGAATGAGAACGATTATTTCGGAATTTTCAAAAATTATGTTGAAAGTTGGGTATCCGATTTCAATTTTTTTCTCAATCTCTTCATCTAAATTGTCCTTTTGATCTTTGCTTTCCCAGAATCCCCAGTCTAATTGTAATGCATCCTTAATTGTTCCATCTGGTCGTTTTGTGGAATTTTTTAGTTGCAATTCGTTAACCAAAATCAGGTTTCTTGGCAAACAATATTCCTCCAATAAATTTGCAAATGCTCGGCGGATACTTGTTTCGTTTCTTGTACCACCATATCGTTTGTATTGACTCAGCTTATTGTAATAATTATTTATGCTTTGTTTCGACATATCTTATTTTTCTGCAAAGGTATCTATTTTCTTTCATCGCCTGCATTTTTGGAATATTGGGCATATGATAGTTAATAAAAAGAGCTAATTCTAAAATTTTTCAGTTGTTGTTCATGACGATTAAATTTGACTATTACAAGTGAATTATGTGATATGTTTTTAGGTAAGACTTTTCATTTTTTCACAAATTTCCCCTGAAAAGTAGATTTATTTGTTTTAAATTCAATTATGTATGTGCCTGGTTTTAATAAGGACACATCAATAAAATCTTCATCTAAATGAACGGTTTTTATTACACAAGTGCCATCCATTTTATAAATTGTTCCACTATTGATTGTGTTTTTATCAAAATTGGGCAAATACAATTTGTCTTCTGCCGGATTCGGAAATAGTTTTAGATTGTCAGAATGTTCAAATTGTTCTAACTCATTTGCAAAAGAAGCAAACAGCCATAGGTATGCTTCAGTAAAATTTTCACGCCATAATTGTTCGTTGTGATCACCTCCCTCTACAATTTTTACAAATAACTCATCTGCCAGAAATCCTAAGTTTAGCAGTGTGTCATTCATTCTCCAGGTATCCGTTACCATTGAACCTGCTTCAAGACTTCCGCATAGTTGATAGATTTTCATATTTTGCTGATGCCCCATTTCCTGAGTGAATGTCCATACAGTATCGGAAAACCAATATGATGGAGAAAAAATACCTGCCTTGCTGAAAATATCCTGATATTTCAAAATTCCATAATGAGAAATTAATCCTCCGAGCGAACTTCCCCAAATTGCTGTGGACTGTCTGCCTGAAAGTGTTCTGTAATTTGCATCAATAAATGGTTTGAGTGTTTCAACAATAAAATCTAAATATAATTCGCCTTGCCCACCACCGTATTGTAGGTTAGTCCATGGAGTATATTCATTTATTCTTTCTGTTCCTCCATTGTCTATTCCCACTACAATTGGTACATTATTCCCGTCATCATAAAGTTGGTTTAGGCTTTCGTCAATTTCCCATTCTCCGGCAAAAGAGGTATAAGTGTCAAAAATATTTTGCCCGTCCTGCATATATATAACGGGATATGAATTTTGACTATTGTTATAATCCGGTGGTAAATATATCCATATTCTCCGGTAATGGTCGAGTTGCGGAATGTAAAATTCTTCATCAACAATAGACACGTTTTCTGAAGCTGTGCTATTTCCTCCACCAATATCAGCCCAATTATAAATCATTATTCCAACAGAGTCGCCATTTCCAAAAGTAAACGACCGATTTGGGATTTCTTCTCCAAATTCACCTTTTTCTACAGTTCCCCAATCTCCACGAGTGAATTTATATTGAATAGTAGTACCTGTTGACATAGAATCAAGGACTATAAACCATTTATTCTCTCCATTTTTTTGAAGAGCAAAAGCCGGATCGCCGGGGTTCCATCCCTGAAAATCGCCGGCAATATATAGAATATCCTCCGGTGGCGTGTAATCAGGTAGAGAATCTATTATGAAAGTTGCCTGAGCAGTAACTATTTGCAGGCTTAAAACAAAAAGACCAATAATTAAACTATATTTTTTCATTTTTCAAAAATATGAAATTTGCAAATAAGAGTTGTAAAGATTCCCGGATTTATTTTTTCAATTGTGGCTAATTTAATTTTGGAATTTTTTATTATGTCCACAGAATTATTTTCGAAAAGCATGAACAAAGTTTATGTTTATTTTACTGCATACGAATAAGCAAAATTAAGCCAGATAAATTTACCGCAACAGTTATCCAAAAAACTATGAGAAACGAAAGCTTTTTTGTTTTGTGTCTGAATTTTTGTTGAGCTAACAGAGCACCGGGCCAGCCTCCAAACAAGGAAAGCAGATGTAGTGTGTTTTCACTAATTCTACGATTTCCTTTTATTGCTGCCGATTTGTCTTTCCAGTAGAAAAAGTAGGCAAACAGGCTCATCGCAAAATATGTTGCAAAAACAAAAAATGAGATTTCTTTTGTAATCACTAAAATTTCCACTGTAATGAAAAAGAAAGCTATAAAAAAATATGTCAAGGAATTTTTGGTAGCTTTTTTCATGTTAAAACAAAGCCAAATTTTTACACAATTGAAAAGAAAACAGCCAGAAATGCTAAGACACCGATTGCTAAAAGCCCAATTCCTGCATATACTAACTTCTTTCTTGTGCTTTTCTCTTTTTCCGTAAGTTCCCTGATTTTACCTTCTTTTTTGTGTTTTGTTTCAATAGATTGACCGATAATTAATCCGAAAGCAATTCCTATTCCGGGACCTATTGCTATAAATCCAGGCATTTTCAAAGCAATACTTAATGGTATGCCTATTCCGGAAAAAATTGCCATACCTATTCCCATCCACATCCCTACAAAATGTCCTTCCGGGAACTTTTTGTTTTCATCTTCCATATTCAAATAGTTTTAAAATTGTTTTTGTAAATATAATATGTTCTGACTTTCAATAATTCATTTTTATGATAGCGTTATTTTTATTGATTTTGAATTTTCTTTAAAATGTGCGAAGAAAAATAATTCCTGTATCTTTCCTGGAGTTCAGGGATTTTCCAGTCGTTGCCGCTTATTTTTTTACGACAAAGTTCCGAACCACAGTGGCATTCCAGAAAATAATCGTCGGTACGCTCCATTGCGTAATCGTGGCAGAGTTCCTCGCCCGGCTCAATATTGCGTGTTGCAACATACACAATTTGCCCATCGAAGCCAACATTCGGGTCGCAGGAGTGGTTAATAAAAATTACCATATCGGAAAGTTCGTCTTTCGACATTGGGCTCAAATAATATTGGTCGTGAATTTGAAGAGCAAAATCGCCGACTGTTGAGCTTATTTTTTTTAGTTGATCGTCATTTACAATATGTCCTGCTTTGATAGCAATCAGCTCGTCTTTTTGAATTTTTTGTTTGGCGAAAACACCTTTGCCTTCCAATTTGCTTGAGCGAACTTCAATTTTTGGGGAGCGGTAACATTTCATTTCGATTGAGAGTTGTTTATTTCCAGTTTTTCATTTTTCAATTTTTTAAAAGTCTCTGTGAAAAATTCAACAATTTTCCCAAAAATCCGATAATTGTGCTTAATATTTACATATGGCATATAAGCAGTGTATTTTCCCACGGTATTTCCACAAATTTCACAATAGTGATGATTTAGTTTAAATGGTTCTAAGCATCCCGGACAAAGAAGAATCTCCTTAATTTCAGGCTCAATTATTTTCTCATTTTTCATAAAATCTAAGACTTAATAAAGTTTTAAAGATAATATTATTTCGCTAACCGAAGGCTTCGCATTGAGCGAAACCTTCGGTGCCGGAACTAAAAGCTATCATGTTTCAAATCCGATAAACAATAAAAATTTAAGTATATTTGGGATTAATAAAAAGTCAAAAAAATGATGCAACATTTTTCATTTTACTGCTCTAATAGATATGAACAAATGAGACATGATTGAACTGAGTGAAATAATAGAAGCTTGTAGGCGTGGCGAAAGACTTGCACAAAAGATGTTATATCAGGAGTTTTCTATGAAAATGAGAGCAGTATGTTATCGCTACCTTGGCAAGAATGCCGATGCCGAAGACATCTTGCAAGAAGGCTTCATCACTGTTTTCACAAAAATTTCTCAGTATAGCGGAAAAGGTTCTTTCGAGGGTTGGATGAAACGCATATTTATAAATTCTTCTTTGCGATTGTTGAAGAATAAGCAAAATTCAATTCTCTCGCATGGAGAAGAAAAGATTGTGCAATGGGAGCAAAAAAATGTTGAGAATCCGCTCTCGGCAGGGGGAACCGAAAAACAACAAGACCTGATTAGACGAATGAATTTTAGTAAAGAAGAATTGATGGAGCTTTTGCAGAAATTGCCAGAGGGCTATCGCGTAGTGTTCAATCTTTTTGCGATAGAAAAGCATAATCATAAGGAAATTGCTAAAATTCTTTCCATTTCGGAAAACACAAGTAGGTCGCAATTGAACAGGGCACGAAAACATGTTCAGCAAAAACTTTATGAAATAAGCTTAAAAAGAGCTTTAAAAGAAGACAATGAGCAGTATAAAAACTTGCTGAGAGTAGTTAGTTAATTATGAATTATGAATTGTTGGTGTTGACAATTAGTAATTATTAATTTTTTTTGAAAATTAGATAGTATGAAAGACGAATTTAAATATATAGACGAACTTTTCGAGAAGCAGCTAAGCGACATCGAAATGGGTGCTGCCAATCAAGGCTGGGCTGGCGTATCTGCAAGATTGACAAAAAACAGCCTGATCAATTTTCTAAAATCAGCTACTTACTTAAAAATTGCCGGAAGCATTAGCGTATTTGGAATTATTGTATCAATGCTAATAATTTCTTCTGATTTCGATTTATTGTCTGACAGAAAGGAGGAAATTGAAGAAACTGAAATTGGAAATTTGAAATTTGAAATTGGGAGTGCAAAAGCTGAAATAGAAAAAATTATATCAGAAGCTGAAAAAGAAGAATCTCAAAACTTAGCTGAAAATCTGGAAACTGAAATTGGAAATTTGAAATTTGAAATTGGGAGTGTAAATCCCGAAATAGAAAATATTGCATCGGAAGCTGAGAAAGAAGAATCTCAAAACTTAGCTGAAAATCTGGAAACTGAAATTGGAAATTCGAAATTGGTAATTGGGGGTGCAAAAGCTGAAATAGAAAAAATTGCATCAGAAGCTAAAAAAGAAAAATCTAAAAACTTAGCTGAAAATCTGGAAACTGAAATTAGAAATTTGAAATTTGAAATTGGGAGTGTGAAACCTGAAACCCAAAACTCGAAACTTGAAACTCAGTACTCAAAACTCAATTCTCAAAACTCAATTCTTAGTACTCAGTACTCAAAACTCCCATATCTGCCCGGTAGAGGATTTGTGCCGCTATTTTACCAAACTGAGCAAAATAATATACCAAACCTGGTATATATTTCCCCGCTTGCTCAAAATGCCGGTTACAATCCTCTATCATGGGCAATTGCAGCTTGGTTTTCTCCGCAGATGCCAAACATTTCAATCGAAACAAATGATGCTGAAACTAAACTATTTTTGCCATATCTCGAAGCAGGTTTGCAAAATCCATATGCCTATGATGCAGGACTTAGAATTGAAGCTCATGGCAAGAATTTTCTTGTTGAGACAGGACTTAATTTTATGCAAATTTCGCAGAAAGCAAATTATTCGTCTTTTGATTTTTTTGTTCGCGACAGCACAATCTGGAGCTTCTGGGACTCTTCTTATGTCGAAATCGATACTATAGATTCCTATTTTCAAATTATTGGAAGCGACACAAGCTGGTTTTACGTTACTGAAACTAATGAGATATTTCTGCACGATTCAAGTTCTACAGATATTACAGATACTATTCATAATGAGAAAATTCACAATTTTGCTAATAGATACAAATATTTTGAAATTCCACTTATTGTTGGATATAGTTTCAGAAAAGGACGACTCAATACATCCTTGAAAGCTGGAATTATTAGCTCTTTCCTTTGGGAAATTTCCGGACAGAGCATGGCAGG
This sequence comes from Bacteroidota bacterium, assembly GCA_018692315.1. Classification (NCBI taxonomy): domain Bacteria; kingdom Pseudomonadati; phylum Bacteroidota; species Bacteroidota bacterium. Next base: position 8,617 of record JABHKC010000029.1, read on the forward strand.
ACAATCGGAAAATGATGTGATTTCTTTAAGTCGGGACGATTTCCCTACAGTTCGCTTCGATATTTATTCTTCTCTTGAAGCTCGCTATTCTATTGGCTCCCGATATTTTGTTTTTGGCGAGATGTTTTATCGCCAATCGCTTAGCCCGATTTTTTCCCGCAACAATGTCAACTATAGATTTAGTAGCTATGGTTTGAAGTTTGGTACCGGTATTTATTTTTAAAAATTATTCAATTATTCAATGGTACAATTATTCAATTATTCAATGACTTTTACTACTATCGCAAGTTTGCAACTTGTAGCTGTTGTGGTTTAATAAATATTTAAACGATAAAAAATTAATATTATGAAAAAGAATTACTTACGAAAATTGATTTTAAGTTTTGCATTTGTCTTATTTTGTTTTTTGTTGAATGGGCAAAGTATGTTTTATTATCCTCACAAAGTGAAAAATGTCAATTACCCTATGTATAATGACGGAAGTATCCATCTTTATACATATAATATTGCGAATCCTACAAGTTATCTTTGGAGCACTGGTGAAACAACAAAAAATATATATAATCTGATTCCCGGAGAGTATTATGTTACCATGACATATGCATCTCAACCTACAGAGGTTGATACATTTGAAATAAAAGAAACGAATAATCATTATATTTTTCCTTGGGCATCTCCAAACTTAAACTTACAGCATACGATTAATATTCCGGGCGGAAATGCAGTTACCATAAAAGGACAAAATCTTTTGCCTGGGGATGAAATTGGTGTTTTTTATGATTCACTAAATCATTGGGCTTGTGCAGGTTCAATAGTTTGGAACGGGAATCCTCAAACAATTACAATCTCGGGGGATACAAGCGGAAACAGTGGTTTCGATGAAAATGAAATATTTCGTTTTTTGATACGCTCAACTTTATATGGTTTCGATTTTATACCTAATGTTGTTTATGATTTATCTGGAACTTATTCCGATGATAGTTCATTTGTTATAGGAGGTTCAAGTAGTTTATTGAGTTTGCAAGCAGATAGTCTTGTTCTGCAATCGTCTTTGCTTACTGCATATGGAGTTAATGATTTTTATGCATGGGTAAATCCTATTTATCCACAGACAACTTCTATATTTCCTTTAGGTCAGTCATTGAATATGTTAAAAAACCAACAAGGACATGTATTTTGGACTTTGTTTTGGTTAGATAATATTCACTATATTATCCCGAATGAACCATATACTGCAGAGATGCATTATACAAATGTTATTCAATTCGAGGGATATTTGCTTAACTCAACAATGTCATCTGTTTTTGTTAATACTTGTTATAATACACAAGATGGCTACATTTATTTGACTCCAACTTTCGGCACACCACCTTATACATATCTTTGGAATACGGGTGCTACTATAAATCCTCTTTATGACATTCCTGCAAATACCAATTTTAGTGTAACTGTTACCGATGCACTTATGGTTCAAAACACTTCGAGTATTACTTCTTATTATGGAAACGAATATCCGGTTTTGGATTTTACATTAGTTGATGAGACACCTTATTACTTGGGTTCAGCTCAGGTTGATGTAATTTCCTTTTGGGGCTGGGGCTATCAATATGATTGGTCTAATGGTGGCATCAATTCTCTCAATGACAGTCTAAGTGCTGGAACTTACAATCTAACCATTGAAACTAATTACGGTTGCACTTTCGACACATCGGTAACAGTAGGTTTCTCGGCATTTAATCTGTTTATACAAACTACAAGTGTTTCTTGCTATGGTGGAAACGATGGTGCTGTCTTTTTTGATAGTATAAATGGAGTACCACCATATAGTTATTTATGGTCAACTGGAAATACCGGTAGCTCGCTTTCAGCCCTTGCAGCAGATAACTATTCTGTAACAGTAATTGATAGCAATTTTGATACTGTTGTCGGCACTTTTGAAATTTTGCAGCCAGATACTATTAGTATTATTTCTGTAACATACCACGCAACCCCTGTCCTTGGTAATGATGGTGAAATTTTTATTGGAATTTCGGGTGGTACTACTCCATATTCCGTTCAATGGTCGAATGGTGCTAACACTGAAAATATTTCTTCATTAATTCCCGGTACATACACTCTTACAATTGCAGATGCTAATTCTTGCAGCCATATCGAAAGTTTTGTAGTAAGCACATTGTTAACAAATCCTTTGTCGGCAAATGGAACAATAATAAATAGTAATTGTGGTGGCAGCTGTAGTGGTGCTATAGATATTACAGTTTCTGGCGGATTAACACCATATAACTATCTTTGGTCGAACGGAGAAACTTCAGAAGACCTTACAAATTTGTGTTCTGGATATTATACAGTAACAGTTTCTGAATATCAGGCTCCAAGTGGACCGCTATGGCCCTGGAATTATATAAATACAGGTATCGTTCATACTATCTCCATTCCGGGAATAAGTATCTTAGCTCAATCAAATTCATACGTTGGAGTTTTTTATATGGACAATGGCATTCTTGAATGTGGTGGATATACAGAGTGGAATGGGCTATCTACAAATATTATTGCTTTTGGCGATGATCCATTGACTCCAGATAAAGATGGCTTTGCCCCCAACGAAAGCTTTATTTATAAAAGGTGGAATAATGGAATACACTATAATCTAAATCCTCTTTACACTGTAAATTCTTCTCAGTCAGGAAATTTTATTGAAAATAGCATTTCATATGTTGGTTTATTAAACCATCCTGAGTCAGAATCTTTGAGTTTCACAATTTATGAACCTGATTCTATATCTGTAAGTGCAGTAATTAATCATGAAACTCAGATAATTGGAAACAACGGGGCTATAGATTTGACAATGTCGGGAGGAATTCCTCCATATTCGCTCCAATGGTCGAATGGAGAAACTACGGAAGACTTAACAAATTTATCTCAGGGATTATATATTCTGACAATTACAGATTCTTACTCATGCCAGTATATCGACACATTTGAAATACTCTTGACAAATCCTCCTTATTGCGATTTATCTCTAATTTCAATTGTTTCACCCCAAACTCACTGCGATTTCAACAATATGGTTTATGTAAGTGTTGAATTGACTAATATAGGTACGCAATCGGCAAACAATTTCAATATAAGCTATATCAGTCCTGATGGTACAGTTATTACCGAAACGGTGAATATTTCTATACAACCCTCCGATACAATTATCTATACATTTTCGACACCATTTGATGGACAACTTTATGACAATGAGGAAAATATTTCTATCACAGTTTATTCTAGTTCGCCTTGCGACCCAATTTCATTCAATGATACGATCTCTATTGCATTTGCAAATAGTTTCCCTGTTTTTACTTTACAGAATGATGTGCAAAATAATTGTATTGGAAACATCAGCATCGACTCTATTTTTAGCAATTCGGGAAATGCTTTGAATTATTATTGGGATAATGTTGCCTATGGCTCAAATTTGTTTTTAGATAGCCTCTGTGCCGGAAACTATATGCTATTTATTGATGATGGTATTTGTATAGATTCTTTTGTGTTCGAAATTGAAAATATTCTTATAAATATTCAGTTCACAGCAATTTCACCCACTTGCAACGGAATGTCCGATGGCTCAATAGACGCAAATCTGAATTATAATCCGGGAAATAGTTTTACATTTTTGTGGTCAAGCGGCGATACGGATTCTGAAATTTCAGCTTTACCTGCAGGAATGTACAGCCTGACCATCAATAATAATAGTAATTTTGTAACAAGCGATAGTGTAGAACTAATCAATCCCCCTGCAATGTCTATAAGTTCCGTAGTTCAGGATGCTAATTCTCCAAGCATTCAAGACGGCTCAATCAATATTAGCGTAAGCGGAGGAATACCACCATTTTCTTACGTTTGGTCAAACGGCTCACCTTCTGAGGATATTTCAAATTTGGATGCAGGTTATTATGGTTGTACCATTACTGATTCCTATGGTTGTTCTAATTCGGAAAGTTACGTAATCGATTATATAAATCCCCCCCCACCTTTATCAACAGTTGCAACTATCCTTAGTCCAGGATGCCCCGGTTCTTGCGATGGCGAAATTGATTTGAACACAAGCGGTGGCACAAACCCTTACAATTATATTTGGTCAAATGGTTCCACAACCGAGGATATTAGTGGCTTATGTGCCGGTGATTATACTGTTAGCGTTTATGAAGAAGGGCTTACGGAGGCAGGAACACCATGGCCCTGGACTTATATTTCTACTTGGCAAAATCATACAGTATTAATCCCTGACAGTAGTGTATATCTCAATGGATTAATTGTACCGATAGGTTCATATATTGGAGTTTTTTATGATGATAATGGAGTTTGGGAATGCGGTGGTTATTTAGAGTTGACATCAGGGAACAATGCGCTTACCATTTGGGGAGATGAAATAGGAACTCCTGACAAGGAAGGTTTTACAATCGGTGAAACGTTTTCATGGCAAATTTATATAAATGGCAGTACATATTTCTTAACGCCGGAATACATGTTCACAATGCCAAATTACGGTAGTTTTGTGGAAAATGGAATATCTGGTGTTGTATCTCTACAAGCGCCGGTAATTGCTTCCCTTGTGGATACATTTACGGTTGACCCTCCAGACTCGGCAGTAATAAATTCTGTAGTTACAAATGTTATCCCAACTTTAGGCAATAACGGTTTAATAGATGTTATAGTTTTGGGCGGAACTCCTCCTTTCAGTTTTTTGTGGTCGAACGGAGCTACTACCGAAGATTTAATAAATATCGGAATCGGACAATATTCTCTCACAATTACAGATGATAATGGCTGTACTTTTAATGACAGTTTTTTGATAGAGTATTCATCTCCGCCAACGGCACTCTTAGTTACTGAAATTGTTGAAAATATAAGTTGCAATTCTATTTGCGATGGAAGTATTGATATTTCTGTTTCGGGTGGCGCTGCCCCTTATACATTTTTCTGGACTAATGGCGAAACCACTGAATATTTGGATTTGCTTTGTGCAGGAAATTATTCTTTAACTGTAAGTTGTCCCAGCGATACTGTAATGTTCAACTTTACTGTAACACAACCTGATAGTTTAGATTTCGATACAAATATCACTTTCATCGACCCAACAATTGGAAACGACGGAGCAATAGATTTAATACCTTCCGGTGGAACAATTCCTTACAATTTTATTTGGTCAAATAGCGAAACTACGGAAGATATTTTTAATTTAACTTATGGGCAATATTATCTGACACTTACCGATGCAAACTCTTGCGAACTGACGGCAGATTTTATGATTGAATATTTGGGAAATTACTTAGGTTTTGATATTATTAAGGAAAATGTTGATTGCTATAACACTGTAACCGGAAGTGCCTGGATAGAAAACCTGATAGGAGTCGATCCATTTAGTTTTCTTTGGTCTAATGGCGAAACTACAGATTCAATTTTTAATTTGTCTGTTGGAAATTATTATGTAACTGTTTCTGCTGCAAATGGCGATATGGTCAGCGATACTTTTGAAATACTTCAACCTGATGAATTAACAATTGATTTTTTAATAACTCCTGCAGACCCTGCTTTGCTAAGTAACGGAGCTATTAACATTACAGTCATTGGCGGAACATCACCATTTGTTTTTCAATGGTCGGACGGAAGCACAAGCGAAGATTTAGCTTCCGCTGAATACGGTGCATATCAATTAACTATTACCGATGCAAATTTATGTGAATTAATTGCCGATACTTTTGTCGATTTTAATTTGCTGCCAAATTGGAATTTCGATTTGTTTGGTGCGACTCATAGCATTGATATTCCTGCCGGAGCATTGTTGCAAATCAATGGTAGTTCTCTCGAAATGTGCGATTTCATTGGAGTATTTTTCGATTCGCTTGGCACTTTAAGTTGTGGAGGATATATTATTTGGAAACAAAATACAGTTACACTTTTTGCTTATGGCGATAATCCGGGCAATACAATAATTGATGGTTTTGCTAACGGCGAAGAATTCGAATGGAAAATCTGGGATGCTTCGAACAATTCTGAACATCTTGCTGCCGCAAGCTATAACCAGAGCTATCCCAACCAAGAACTCTGGCAAGCCGGCGGACAAAGTGCCATCGACAGCTTACAAACAATTACCATTTCAGGAACCGTTTCAACCATAAATAAATCGAATGTTCCTCTCGGGATGATTGTTTTATACGAACCTGCCCAAAGTTTATACTATGCCGTAGATAAAGGTCTGGTAACCAACGGACAATTTAAAATTGAAGGAATATTTCCTGGCGATTATTTGCTTTATGCAATTCCTGCACCTGGCAACCAATATGGAATTCCGGGCTATTATGTCGAGCACAACAATTGGCAGGAAGCCAGCCTTGTTCAGGCTTATGCTTACACCGATGGGGTTGATATAATTATTGACCCGACTCAAACCTACAACACTGGCATTGGAGCTATTTCCGGAAATATTTATGTGGGCAGCGATGCAAGCTACAATCCCGATGTTTTTGGCGACGAATGGTTCCCCGAATCAACAAAAGAAGGAGAAATCCCTGCGAGAAATATTCCTGTCCTACTTTTCGACAATCAAATGATACCAATGGATTTCAGATTGTCGAACGATTTGGGAGCTTTTGAATTTGAGCAATTAGAATTGGGCTCATATTTTGTAAAAGTTGAAAAAGCGGGTTTGCAATCTCTTGAGGTTTTGGTAACTCTAAGCGAAAGTTCGCCAATTTCTGGCGGAAACAATTTTAGTTTAGAAAGCGGGTTTGTAAATTCTATACCGGAACTTAATGAAATTGCCGAATTCAGCATTTTCCCCAATCCTGTAAAAGACAAACTTTATATTCAATTTAGACAAAACCATATTTCAGATTTTGAGATAAGCATTTTTTCAGCTTTAGGTTTAAAAATGAAAACATTAGATTTTTCAACAGAACTGAGCAATCAAGAAATTTCTATTGATATGAAAACTTTTTCTCCAGGAGTATATTTTGTGGAAATTGGAAATACAGAGCATAAATATGTTAGAAAAATTGTTGTATTTTAGCTTATGGGGACTTCTAAAAATAGTAAATTTCAAGGCGTAAGAAATTTCAAAACCGTAGTTTACTAATGTAAATGAGGATTTTGAAATTTTGAAACAACGAAGAAATTTGCATTTTTAGAAGTCCCTTTATATAACATCGCCTAAAATGAAATCTTAATTATTCAGGGCTCAAAATTTATCAGTATTTTTTTGCATGTTTATTTAGCCGAAACAATATATTTGCAAAATTATGAGCAAAAGGCTAATTTGGATATTAACTGCGCTGGTTGCAATTGCTATAAGCATTCTGATAACAATTCAGTTTGTGTGGATAAAAAATGCAATTGAAATTAACCATAAACAATTTCAGAATATAGTTAACAAATCTCTAAATCACCTATCAAAAAATATTGAAACCCAGGATATTGTACATAAATTTCGAAATTCGTATAACAACTCTTTTGAATTATTTGGATTTGATGATGATTTGATAATTGAAATAATTGATACAAGTTCTCAGAATTTGGAGGATAATTCAAATTATATTGAAATAGATAAAGATTCCATATTTCAAAATGATTCAAGCCAACTGGAAGCTAATGAATTATTGACTGAAAGTGATATTTCGAAAAATTTGTTTGCACAAAAAGCATCCTTTATCAACGAAATTGCAATGCAGCTTTTGTACGATGAAGAAAACAGAATAGAAAAATTGAATTACCAAACCATAGATTCTCTGATTACAAAAGAATTTGGGAATGATGGAATAAACTTAAGCTATGAATTCATGGTTTTGCAAAACAATTCTGATACTGTTTTCATTTCCGAGAATTTTGTTATGTCGTCTGAAACAAGTTGTTACATGGTACAACTTTATCAAAATAGTATTTCGGAAAATCAGATTTGGTTGAGCATAATTTTTCCACATGAAGAAAATTATATTTTCTCGAATACAGGATTGGTTGGAAGTACCTCAATAATTTTGAGCCTTGTAATTCTGCTCATTTTTATTTCGTCTGTTTACATTATTTTTCGGCAACGTAAGCTTTCTGAAATAAAAGACGATTTCATCAACAACATGACCCACGAGCTAAAAACACCAATTTCGACTATCCTTCTTGCGGTTCAAATGCTGAAGGACAAAACAATTTCTATTAGCCAAAAAAGTATAGAAAATATTTCAGATATTATTGATACAGAAAGCAAACGATTAAGTTTTCAGGTCGAAAAAGTATTACAAACTGCAATATTAGACGAAGGAAAAATCAATTTAAAATTCGATAAAATAGACATTAATTCTATTGTTCGAAAATCAGTGAAAAGTATTATGCTGCATGTAGAAAAAAGAAAAGGGGAAATCAACTTAAACCTTGATTCGTCGGAACTTATCTCAAATGGAGACGATGTGCATTTGACAAATGTTTTTTCAAATTTGTTCGACAATGCCATAAAATACAATCTTAAGCCACCCATTTTATCAATTAGTTCAAAAATAACAAAAGAATGGATAATCGTAACAGTTGAAGACAACGGAATTGGAATAAGAAAAGAAAATCAAAAGAAGGTTTTCGATAAGTTTTTTCGTGTTCCTACCGGAAATGTTCACGATGTAAAAGGTTTTGGTCTGGGTCTAAGTTATGTAAAAAAAATAGTTGACGAACATCATGGCAAAATATTTATGGATAGTGTGATAAATAAAGGCACAAAGTTTATTATTTATTTTCAGCTAAATTCAAATTAATATGTTGAAATTTCATAAAGTGTAAAAGCGAAGTAACTTTACAAACTACTTTTCAACATAACCAATAACCGCATTTGCAACAGCTCGTGGTTCTGGCGGAAGTGCATAAATATTTCTTTCGTACTGGCTGTTGTATGGCGAAATATTTAGCGTTTTATCGCCAACCACAAGTGTGCTGCTGCCTCCCGGATCGAAGCCCATTGCTTTTTCTATTCCGAATTTCAGCAAAATTTCAGCCATATCAATATGAGTTGCTCCTACCGATTCTCTTATTCTGCCATTAATAGTCAGCACTATCAGATTTCCTTTTTTATCGATTCCAACAGCAATTTTTGGTCCGCGCATATCAGTATAATCAAGGCGAGCTGCTTGGGTAATTATTGAATTATTTGTTTTCCAACCTTCAGTTTCCATGTCGAGACAGAACTTATTATTGTTGACCAAAAGCGGGCCGGCTTCTACGGCATGTTCAATTCCTTCAAGGCCATTTATACAAATGTCTAATTCTTTATCGACCGAATCCCAGATTGCCGGAAAAGCTTGCTCAGCAATCGACAATGTTAATCCTGTAGGCACAACATTCACTTTTTCTCCTCTTTTCGAGAAAATTACCTCTTTAATGACATTGCCTGCCAGACGCACAATTGTTCTGCCATTGCCTTCAATTATTTCTTTGTCGTACATCAAATCGTAGTAACAAAAATCGGGCAGGTTGGTTCGTGTATCGTCCAAATTGTAATTTTCCGATGGAAAATCTATTATTCTGGTTTTACAAGAAATTGAGATTCCATTAGCAACATTTACTCGTTTTATATCTAATCTGCCATCTTCATAAATCAATAATGCTGGTTTATTAAAAAGAGGAGTACTTTTTACAATTTTATTAGAAATCATCAATCCCAAAGGAGAACCTATATAAGATTCGGGAAGTCCGAGTTTTCCGACAAGTTCGGGATTTAGGATATATCCACCATTCCATGCAATTTTTGCTTTAGCTCCGAATTTGTTAAATTCTTCAACAAAAGCTGTAACTCGTTTAGTATTTTTTGGGCTTTCCATCGTAACGAAATTCCATTTTTTGTTCGAGTTTGCAATATTTACTTTGGCATTTATTCCGTTCCATGGATTCCCGTCTTTATAAACTCCACTTACAAAATTGTATTCTACATCTTTAGCTTTTACATCTTTATTTTGAAGATTTTCTAAAACAGTTTTTATAGGCGAGCTATTTTCTTCGGCATCTTTTTTAATTAATTTGAATAATTCTGCTTCGCCATATTTTTCGGCAAGATTCTTAAACTGCTCGCTCTTCAAACAGTCGTGAAATTCTTTGGCAGTTTGAATTGGTGTTGGGTAGGCTAAGGTTGTACGTACCCCCGCAGGAATAAAGAAAACATAACCACTGTCTTTAGGGATACCCATGATATTTGCCGAAATATCGTCGTGAATGTGCCCGACATGAAATCTGTCGATATCAACAATATCTGTCATGTATGTAGAACTTCGTCGGGTAGAAATAATAAATCCGTTTTTATCTCTTACTTCTTTAAGTTTTTTGATTGCATCGGCTCCTAATTGTGCAAAATGAATTCCTACACTCAATTGATTAGTTGTAACAATTCTAATTACTTCATATTCATACAAAAGTTTTAGCTCCTTATCTTTTCCATCTAAAATGAAATGTTTGATAGACTCAGCAGATGGCCATTTTGCAAGGTATTTTTTGTTTGCAAAAATATATACAGGTTCAATATTATTTGCATTCGATTTAATAATATCTTCAGTAAGTTCGTTTTCGAATGGTAGTTTTAGCCTTGCCCGAATCGACTGAAGAGCAAAAAATTCGAGTTCGTTAAGGACATATTTTCCGGCAAAATATGCAATAGGAACATTCGATTTTAGTTTTTGAACCAAACGTTTTCTATCGTCAATTGGAATTTCTGAAGCCGATGTAAGTTGCGAAAGTGCCAAATTCCAATCGGTGAAAAAATGCGAACTTTGGTCAATAACTTTTTTAATATCCGATTGGAATATTTCAGAATAGAGTAAGTTTATTATTCCCGTAAGCTCCTGAATAGTATATTCTTGATATGGATAATAAATAGTATTTCTATGTCGGTACGAAAATGAATGGTCGTGTTTTATTTCAAATTCACCATCGTGATAGTTAAAAATATTATCAACCGAATTGTAAAATTCATAGATTTTTTCGTTTGAAAAATTTCTGTTTTGTGGATTCGATTCTATCAAATCGTTCGCAAAATCCATTGCAATTCCGCGAATATTTTGAAATTCAAGCCTGAAAAAACTTGGATCAATCAATGATTTTAGATATCCTAAAAATTTCAATCGTCCGTAGCCGGGCAGAAAATGACGATTTTTTGTATTAATAATAGATTCTAAATCTTCGTTAGAAAAGTTATTTATTACTGAGTATTCAGCCATAACTTTTTTCACCATCTTCATTGAGTTGGTATTGTCTTTCAGTTGAAAATATAACCGATAAATTATATTGAAAAGATTTTCTTTAAGATTGTCAATACTGTATCTATTCAAAACAACTTTTTTGTTATGTTTTATTTCTTCAATAAATTTGTGTGGGAAGAAAATTCTATCAACAATTTGCGAAACATGAAAGGGCGAAATATTTACGCCATCAAATTCAATTACTTTCAATCTGTCTTCTTCAGGCAAGTGTTCTCCAATTACCTCGGCATAAACATGTTCGGGGTCGTATCTTGTGCAAAAAATTGGAATCCCTCCGGCAGCAGCTTCAATTATGGGCAAACCTCTGCCCTCTGTTTTACTTCCTAAAATAATAAGGGAAGCTATATTATATAATTCTGGAATAGCAATCGGTTGTTCGAAATGGCTTTTAAAAGATTTTTTATCTAATTCGCTAAAAAGAAATCCAAGAAAGATTTTTTCGCGGTATTCAGGTTTTATTGATGCTAAAAGATCCGCAAACTTTTTCAATAAGTTTTCGAAATAATTAAACTGACCAGTTGGAATAGGTCCGGTAACCAGCAAGGTCAACTTAAAGTGTTTGGTTTCAGTAAATTTGCTTACGAACTGCGGATTATTCAACAGTTTTTGAATTAATCGAAATCCTGTACCTATTCGCTTTCGCGAGACAATTCTCGTTGGCTGCAAGAAAATAATATTTTCGGCAAGAAATTTAGAAATAGATTTGGTTTTGTTCCCTAAAAGAATGGGTTTTAGATTGTTAAGGTCTATTAGATTATGTTCAATAGCATCGTTTACCGAATATGAGACAAGAGTTTCTTCATATCGACTAAATATTTTCTCGAATTGCTTAAAAGCTTCCAATTTCTCACGCTTAGTGATATTCATATAATTTGTAATATCAATAGCGGTACCTATTTGAGCAATATTTGCAGGATTATGACCTTTAACTTCAATCAGTTCGTCGCACTGATTCTGATTAATATTTACATTCATCCATGTTCGCGATTCCCAAGGAAACAATACATCAATTTGTGAGAAAAATTCTCCGATATCGGAATTGGTATAAAAGAAATCTCGCGGGCCTTCTTTTATTTTTCTCGTTTCTATATCAATTTTTCTATTTCCACCTTCCCAGTAGAAATCGTGATTGTTGTTTATTACCGGAATGCCGAGATATTCAGAAACAAGTACTGTTGCCAATGCCAGCGAAACGTTGCCCGGATTTGAATTTGTGTTTATTAAGTAAAGAAGTTTAATATTATTATTTTCGATATAGCTTCCTAATTTTTCGACTATGCCGAGAACTTGCTTCCAATATTTCAGAATCAGAGCATTGTATTCCTTGCTGCCTCGTTCGAGTTTTGTAGAGAAAAAATCTTCGTACAAATCCCAATCTCCAAAACCTTTTATTTCGTCAATTTGAAGCCTGTTTTTTTTCCCACCAAGGAGTTTGTCAGCCTCTGGGAAAAACTGCCCGGCAATGTAATGAATTGGAATGTTTTCTATGCTATTGCTCAAAACATTAGCATATTTGTTTACTTCAATTGTTACTCCGTCTATCGAATAATAGAACGAAACAAATGCTAAGCCTCCTTTTTGAATATCAAGAATAAACTCTGTGAAAGTGCCCTTTTCCGTATTTGATGGAATGGGTTTTGTTTCTTTAAACTTATCAATAAAAAGTCCGAGATCGAACCAGGTATTTATCGTTTCGTTCTTAAGCTGAGTCATCATTTCAGCAACACTCATTCTTCTTTCCATATTTTTTACCTAAATTTTTTCAAAAAATCAGGTAAATTTAAGAAATTTGTTGAGATGATTTCAATTCTTGGCATTGTTTTTTGTAAATATCCGAGGGTGTGGCATGAATCTACAATAATTGTTTGCATCGTTTTTTGTAGAGGAATAAAAAAATTCGCAAATTTAGGATGCTGATTTATTTTGATTTTTTAATTGAATTTTGGTTTGTTCAAAAATTATTAAATATTAAACAAATCGCTACAATATGTTCAGTCTGCAATGTTAAATTTCTACATTGTTTAAATAATTGAAAAACTGTACAGATAAATTGATATGATGTTCGATAGATTACAAGCTTTTGAGGGTTTGCCTTTGTTGCCATGGTAGTCGAAAGCTATTAGAATACTAAAATGAACTTAAAACCTGACTTTTTGCAAATCTCAAAATGAAACATTTTGTTTGTGTCAATGTTGTTACTTTTTTTAATAAGTTAGAATAAAGAATTATTGTGTTCCAGGTTGGAATGTGAAGTATAAATTTAACATTTTGTCTCCTGTGTGGCTTAGTTCTGGTCCTTGTGGTGTGCTTATTGTGAATGGCGGACTTCCTCCTAAATCTTTAAAACCTAAACTTTCAAATAATTCTTGTTGAATTGCATCTGCAATTGGTGTTAATGGATATAATACTAATCCTTGTATGTTTTCAAAAGTTGTTGGATTGTAAGTGTAGGTATTTGATCCTGGTGAAGGATTGTTTGCACTGAATTGCATTTTTATATGCGGTCCTGCTGGTTCTTGGCCACCCATTATTATTGGTAGTTCTAAGTAACAGTTTTCCACATTTTTTAATGCTGCTATTGCACTGTCTAGTTCTGCTAGTTGTGCGTTTGTTGGGCATACTGCATCATTATAAGTTGTATCTATCCATATTGGAGTGTTTGGGTCTGTGAATTTTCTTATACCATTTGTATTACCGATATAGTTTATTGCGTGAGCATTCATAGTCATGAAATCTCCTTGGTCCATCATTTTGCTTAGATAGATTAGTGTGTCTGTTGATTGTAATACAAAACTTAACATTAAATCTTCGTATGATTCTTGTTCAAATGCTTGTTTATCTCCTGGTCTTTTTGCAAAAGTGTATAGTGATTCGCTTTGTCCGAATGAATGTTCTAAGTCGTCTTCGTGGTTTAGTTCGAATTGGTATTCTTCTCCAGGTATTAAATTGTTTAATGTTATTTGTCCGTTAGTTGTTGTTATTTCTGTGAATTGACTTGCACTTGTTAGTTTATATTTAAAGGTGCATAAGCCATTTGAAAGAACTGTATCCATTGCAACGTCTTTGAATATAAAGTTTGTTCCTGAGTAAGGTATTGCTTCGACATTGAAGTAAATCATTGCATTGTTTGTATTTCCTGCATTATCTGTCATTTGGTATATTGCACTGTCTAGTCCTATTACTGATGAACTAAAGTTTAGTAGACCCATTGAATCCAGACTTGCACTTCCATTATTTGGATTGCTTAATAGTTCTACTAAGCTTATGCCTTCTGGTACTATGTCATTTGTTGCAAGGTTTATTTGTCCATTTGTGCCTGCTGTGATTGTTAGACTATCATTTATTAATTGTATTAAGTTTTGATTTGCAAGTACTTCTATGTATATTGTTGAATTACTTGTTTGCTCGTTATTATCCACTATTGTGTAAGCTATTTCTACAGCTCCGCTTGTATTTTCTGCAGTGTATATTAATTCTCCTGTGCTTGTTGAGAAACTTGCACTTCCTGCTGATGGTGTTCCTATAATGCTTGCGGCAATATTTAAATCATTTTCTGGGTCTATATCATTTGCTAGCGGAAATATTGATGCTGATTCGCCTGCTAGTACTTGTGCATAATCTGCTATTGCTGTTGGTGGTAAATTTACATAATTTGCCGGATAAAATAAAGTATCATCATTCTGCATTTTTATTTGGTAAGCTTCACCCGGATTCATATTTCCTATATTGTTTATATTATATAAAGGCCAATATATTAAACCAAGTCCGTTTTTTACTATATAAACATTTGCAGAAATTTCAGTAAGCATAGTATCTATGATTCCACTAATTTGTCGTAGGTAAGCGACCATATTCCAGCCAGAATATACATATATTGGAGTTTGTTCTGGCACAACTTCTGAACCATATATAGTTAATGTATCGCCGGCATTCATTTTTAGCTGATAGCCTTGTCCTATTTCATGATCACCAATATTGTTGATACTCCACTGTGGCCAAAATACATTTCCGCCATTATCTTTTGCCAATTCAAGATTATTTATTATGGGAACAAATATTGAATCCATTTGTGGATAGATAGGGTCAATATAAGTTGAAAACAAATTCCAGCCGTTTGCAAGAACTACTAATTGTGTGTCCGGAATATTATAGTTTGTAGTAAAAGGTTTGGATTTAGCATTATTTGAGTGGAGAATCAGAAAACTAATTAAAATAACAATATGGAAACAATAAATCTTAAAATTCATAGCCAATAATTTATTAATAAAATTCAAATTTATTAATAAATATCTATTTTGACAAGAATTTAAAAGTGCTTTTTCAACAATATTAAATTAATACCTAAAATCCGCAAGAATTTAAATTAGTGCTAATAAATCAGAAAATTAGACATTTTATCTCAACTCAATAAAGTGATTAAAAAATTAGCGAAATTAGCGCAATTCGTGGATAAAGAGAATCCGCTTCCGGATTTAAGGTAATTAAACATGTATATAAGTTTTATGGCATTGTTTATTATATATACATTTTGTATTTTTGCCAAAAAAATATTATGGATTGTTCAAAGTGTAAATCGACAAACAAAGTAAAAAGAGGGATTATTAAAGGCAAGCAACGCTATACTTGCAAGGACTGCGGCTATA
>JABHKC010000030.1 GCA_018692315.1 Bacteroidota bacterium
AACAGGCAATTTTTATAAAACAATTTATTTTTGATGATATTTCTATTTTCTTCATGCAGTAAATGCTTTTGTATTAGACAAATGAAAAAAATAGAAATATCGCAAAAAGAGATGTTTTTAATTTTGAACTGTTTTCTTAGAACCACTATATAGTGCCTTTGGCATTTCAATATCATTATGCCCATTTATAATCTACGGTCTTTTGTCTAATTTTTACTGTCTCTAAATAGCAAGTATTTAGGATAACAATTTTGTTAAAACAATTAATTAGCCTCTCTTAGCTCTTTCCCATTTTACTGATTGTTTGCCTTTCATAAACCTTGCAAAACCAAGATATACCGAAAGATTCATAATGAAAAAATAATAGGGGATAAACAGAATTTTAACCTTAATTTTCCGATGTTCTAAAAACCAGCCAAGCAAAGCTGCAATATAAAATACGATTTGGCCGTAGAATAAAAAGGAATATAAGTTTAAGTTATTTAAGCCGCCAATATTATTTGCAAGCAAAAAATTTAGAGGGATTAATAATAACAATCCTATAGGTGCTAATGTCCATCGCAGTACACGATGTGAAATGTATTGAAATGATAAAACGCCATATTTAAACGGATTTAGCAATTCTTTTAGCCTGATAATTGACTGAATACCTCCTGCAGAAATTCTAACCTTTCGTTTTAATTCCTCTTTAACATTTGCCGAAGCTGTTTCAATTGCATAGGCATTTGGGTTGTACTGTATGGTGTAGCCTTTTTTTGCTACACGCAGCGAAACAATAAAATCGTCTAATAAAGTGTCCGGCTCGACATGTTGAAACAATTCGGTTCGAATTGCAAAAAGCTCACCGGCAGCACCAACTACAGAATAAAGTTCGGCATCCCATTTTTTAAGTGTCGATTCGTATTTCCAATAAATACCTTCACCTGCTCCGGCGGCAGCATCAGTCTCGTTGCTAAAAATTCTTTTTTCGCCCGAAACGCAACCTACTTTCGGATTGGCAAATAAATTAACTATCTCGCGAATAGATTCTTTGCCAAGTTGTGTATTTCCATCAGAGAATATTACAATTGGAGTTTTCACAAAATCCATTCCTCTGTTCATTGCTCCAATTTTTCCGGCTCTTGCATCTTGATGGTGCACTTCAACTCCTTCATATTTTCTTAACAAATCAGGAGTTCCATCATCTGAACCATCGGTTACCCACACATGTTTCACTTTTTCTTGTGGATAATCCATCTCGAAGGAGTTTTTTATTTTTTCGTCAACATAATCCTTTTCGTTGTAGGCGGCAACGAATAATGTAACTTCAGGTTCGTAATTTTCATTTCCCTTGAATGGCTTATGAATTCCAAATATTCGTCGTATTTTTATAATAATATATAGCAGAATGCCATATCCGAGATAGGAATAAAAGATTATGAATAAAAATAGCCAAAAAAATATCTCTACTGTTTTCATTTTAATTTGATTAAATTTATAAACTAGTTCAAAACAATGAAACTAAGCAATTAGATAAATAGCTTAAGCTATCAGTTTTGTCTTGAATTGATCTATAAAACATGTTAAGTTTTGTGTATTTTATTATAAATAAAGGTTCAAAATTTTAATAATATCTAAGTTCTCTTTCCTAAGAACTATTTGCTTTTTTCTCATATAAACAGTTAGGAGAATATAAAATTATTTATGCCAAATACATCATAATTAATTGAATTCATCACCATCTGTAAAAAGAATTTTTCTAATTAAATATCAATTATTTTTTCGATTTCGGACGTTCCCATTCCCCTGTTTCATGATTATATTGTTTGATAATACGTGCAGGATTTCCGGCAACTACAGAGAATGGAGGAACATCTCTTGTTACTACGCTTCCTGAGGCAATTATGCTATGTGTACCAATTTTAAGTCCTTGAATAACAACAGAGTTCCCGCCTATCCAAACGTCATCTGCAACAACTGTCCGATTTGGCATTACTCCCTGTTCTTTAATCGGTACAGAAGCATCTTCGAAATTGTGAGTAAGTCCTGTAATTTGTGCTCCACTTCCAATTGTTACCATGTTTCCAAGTGTTACAGGTCCTACGAGTTTCACTCTTGAAGTTACGCCACATCTGTCGCCAATTATGATATCTCCCATACCATTATTTATGATTGCGTAGTCTTCGATAATTGTGCGATAACCAATTTTGAACTTTTTCCCTGGAATTAAATCTAATCTGGCTTTTCGTTTTATTATCGCTCCTTTACCTTTTTTTATCATAAATGGGTAGGCAAGTATTCTAAACCACAGTCTTGGACGCGTAGCATAGCTGTGAACCATTAAATAATGGAGAAACTTTTTTAGTTTTGGTTTTCCTTCTAACATGATAGTTTAAATTATATAGTTAAATATTATTTTTTTACTTTATCTAATGCACTCCATATTTCGTTTACATTATTTTCCCAGGAATGTGTTAGTGCATATTCTCTTCTTTTTTCGGCAATTTCAGGAGTGTGCTCATCTATGGCTTTTTGAATCAATTCAATGTAGTCTTCTTTTGTTACACCAAGATAAACCCAGTCGGCAAAATATTCCATAGCTTTGGTTTGTGTTGCTACTACCGGTTTTCCCATTGCAAGATATTCGTCAATTTTTCTGGGATAGTTTCCAACAGTGGTAATATTTAAAATTTGAGGATTAAGGCATACATCAAATCCTTTAATAAAATTAGGAAGCTGATCGCCAGGTTTTGAGCCTAAAAAGTGTACATTTGGCATCGAGTGCAATTCCGATTTTTTAAAGGCATCGTCTTCAGGGCCAACCAAAACCATTTGCCATTCTTTTTTTGTTTTTGCAATATGCTCTAACAATTTAATATCTAATCGAATACTGGCTATACTACCAACATATCCGATTATAGGTTTTTTGATTGTAGTCAATTCCTCTGCAATGTCAATTTGTCGTTCTTTATAATCGAACAAAGAAACATCGCAACCTTGTCCAACCATATAACTGTCGGGGTTGAATTCCTGGGAATATTCAGAATAGTAAAGCGAATTTGTTACAACTACATCTGCTTTTTTTATGATAATTGCCTCCATTCTTTTCCCATGTGTATTCCAAAACGGAAATGGGCTATTTACCAAATTGTCTCTAATATAATAAATATGTGAATCGTATTCGAGATATTTATCAAGATGAGAGCCCAAAAACATAGAACTGTCGTTGAATAAAATATAGTTTTTGAAATTTAAACTCTTAATTGCAGAATTGACTTGTTTTGCAAAGCGTTTTGAATTTATTTTATTGAAAAAATCAAAAATACATTTGCTGGAAACACTATTTACGGGCTCGACTATAGTGGGCGGATTAAATTCCCAAAGTTGATCCATTACTTTTGAAATGGGCTCTTTTTTACCTTTGATTATCTCAATTCTCCTTGCAATATGTTTTGCATTTTTATTTTTGTAATAGTCAAGCCTGTTTATAGGATTATTAATATACAAAACCCTATTGTGTTTAGACATTTCAATTGCAATGTTTTTGCAATTACTACCAATTTCTATATCCCAGGCTTGGATTCCTACAACTACAATATCCCTATTTTTTATCATGACTTAATTTTTTTTATGCAAAGTTTTCGTATAATTTAAGAACATCTATTGCCATATTTTTCCATGAGAATTTTTCGGATCTTTTCAGGCCTTTTTCTATTAGAATATCTCTGAATTCGTTGTCTCCTTGAATTTTAAATATTGCTTCAGTTATTTCGGCAGGTTTATATGGATCGACAAATAAAGCTCCGTCACCTGATACTTCGGGCATCGAAGAGGTATTTGAAGTGATAACGGGAACACCACATCGCATGGCTTCGAGCATTGGTATTCCAAAACTTTCTCTTAGCGAGGGATATAAGAATATATTGCACAATGAATAAATTGCCGGAAGGTCGGTATTTATAACATATCCGGTTAAAATTATGTGTTCTCGTAAAGCTTTGTCGCCAATTTCAGCAAGGAGTTTCATTAATTCTTCTTCATCGTAATCTAACATTACTAATTTGTAATCGTCAGTAGATTTTTTTCTAAAATCGGAATAGGCTTTCAAAACTCCTTTTGTGTTTTTTTTAGGGTCGGTATTTCCGAGGAAAAAGAAAAAATCGTCTGGTAATTTGTATTGACTTTTTACTCTGCTTAGTTCGCTCTGAACTGTAACTTGTTTAAAATGCCTGCTAACTCCATTATAAATTGCATGAAGTTTGTTTTCTTTTAATTGGAAAAAATCAGAAATTCTTTTCTTTTCAAAATTTGATACAGTGATGAGAATATCGCAGTTTTTAACAATTTTTGGTACATACCATCGGCGATATACATTTCCAAATTTTTGGTAAGAAGTCCCTTTATCAGTTAAAATACCAAAATAGCTTTTCTCCATATATATAATGTCGTGAAGAGTAACTATAAGTGGAATATTTATTTTGTTAGGAGCAGTGTTGCTGGTGCAATGCAAGATATCGCACTTTTCTTTCATAGCTGCTTTTGGTAGTGCAAATTGCTCCCAAGTAGGGTAGGGGCCACCACTAAGTTCAACTATTTTGAAGTTTTCGGTTTCTTGAAGGCAGCTTTTGTCTATATCTGGTTTTACAAAAATTACGTATTCGTTTTTTTTATCAATCAATTGTAGTTCTCTGATAAGTTCAAGGGCAACCATGTCCATTCCGTGTTTTTTCTCCCTGAAAAGTCGTTGTCCTTCTATTCCTATTTTCATGTTTTTTCTTTAATTATACTTTTCTAATAACCAATAATTTAACAATTAATAACAATCAAATTCACTAACATAAACAATCATAAAGATACAATTTTTTACAAATTATTCATTTTTTCAATAAAAATCAGCTTTTTTAGACATTCATATTTCAAAATCAATCTTCAGTTCCATGCGTAGTGTGGATGAATTTTTTGTTTGCTCCACGAAGTTTTAGGAGCGATAGTCCCATAATAAAAAATGCTTTTGGTAATGTCAAAACTGCAATCAGTGTATTTTTGTTCCAGAATTTTCGAGGAATCGAAAAAATAAAGGCAACAAAAACAATAGTGAAAACAAGTAGCCACTCACAAACATTGTAATAAAACCATGAATTCAGAATTTCAATATTGATAATTTTAATTATTCCATAAAATATTGTGATTATCGCAGTTCCGCCTAATAGTAAAACTCTTGGTGGTTGTACCATTTGATATACTTTGTCGAAAAAGTCGATATTCCCTTTAAAAAACAAATGAAACAAACCTGCGAAAAAGAATCTCCGGAAATATACAAATTGAGCCGAAAGCCAACGGCGGCGTTGATTTGCAAAAACTTCTGATTTCTGTACTTTTTCGTCGTAAACCAGAGCTTCATTAATATATTCGATTTTGGTTTTATTTCTTAAAAGCTTCAATTCTAACTCTTTATCGAAGCCTCCAACTGCCTTAACTTCTGCCATAGTATTTTTGAAGAAAGCATAATCGAAAGCCATTCCTGAACCAATAAGCGCTGATGATAATCCAAGAACTCTATGACCTTTTCTGAAAATATGATTATTAACTTCCTCGCTTATAGCATCTAAAATGGCAAATGATGTATTCACATTTTTTGCAACCCGATGTCCTTGAACTACTTCAAAACCATTGTCGAATGCATTGTTAACTTTGTTCAGAAATTCTTTTTCCATTAAATTGTCGGCATCTAAAATTACAGCTACATCGTAGTCATCGCCAATAGTTTGCATAGCTTTATTCAATGCTTTCGATTTTGTGCTAACCTCAAATGAAACTTCTACAAGTTTGATTTTGAGCTTTTTCAGTTCATCTAAAGTTTCTTGTTTAAAGGAATCTGCTATTATAACTACATCAAATTTTTCGCTTGGATAGTTCTGATTTAATGCGTCTTTGGCAACATCAATAATTACCGAATCTTCTTTGTATCCGGGTATCAAGACGGCGTATTTCCTAAGTTTAGTAGTTTTAGATTTTTTTTGTTTATATCCAAAAATTCCTGCAAAAGCAAAAATAAAAATATATACAGCAGCAAAAGCAAGATAAACATATAATGCAATTTCAAGAACATTAAACACTAATTTTAATATCTCCATTTTTAGAATTTAGTAGAAAAATAAATCAAAATTTCAAACCGTTCAAATTTATTCCTTTTTTTCATTTAAAAAAAAATTATGTGAATTTAAGCTCTTAATTTTAATATTCTCTATTTTGTCGGAAAGACGGGAAATGATTGAAATTTTTCACAGTTCATGAACAATTTTAAATAATTCTTAAACTGATATTGTTAAATTTTTGTTAAGTTGTATAATAACAACGATTTACTTAGGTTTTTGGAATAATTTTGCAAAATGAAACAGTACTTGAAAAATATTCTTGTATATCTGACAGCGATTACTTTT
This sequence comes from Bacteroidota bacterium, assembly GCA_018692315.1. Taxonomy (NCBI): domain Bacteria; kingdom Pseudomonadati; phylum Bacteroidota; species Bacteroidota bacterium. The sequence continues at coordinate 6,420 of JABHKC010000030.1, forward strand.
ATGTTCTCGGTTTTAGGATTTGAGCTCGTATATCAAAATTGTGGCAGTTGTTGTGGAGATTCCATATCAATTGAACTATTCAGTGATGTTAATAAGGAGAATTTACAAAACCAAAACGAAAATGTTTGCAAAGAAGATTGCTACACAAAAAATCAAGATGATGAAAATAGCTGCACAGAGGAATCAAAATATTTTTCTATTCAATCGCCTTTTATAAACAAAAGTACGTCTAAAATAAGCTACAATAATGCAATTGTGCAATTTTGTTATTTATTTAGTAAAACTTTTGATACAAATATTTTTGCAAGAAAAGTTGATTTTAATGAAAAACTGACTTTAGTAAAAATCCCGATTTTACTGCTGACCAGCAGAATAATTCTTTGAGAATTTCTGAATAGCTTTCATTTTTCATTTCAGTTTAAACACTGTACAATTTTGGGATAATTTTATTTATTTCATAAAAAAGTAATGCATTAATATGGCTTTAGCCAAAAACAAAATAATATCACAAATAATAAATTAATTATTTTAAAATTGTGATTTGATAAATAGTAAAAAAATAAATATGAAAACGATATATAAAGTATTAATAATCTTAATGTTAATTATGATTATAAATGTAGATAGGATTTTTTCCCAATCTGCAAAATTAAAAGGAGTGGTAAAAGAGCGGAATAGTACAAATGGTATTGAAAAATATGAACCGCTAATAAATGTAAATATTTATTGGCAAGGTACAACCCAAGGCACCGTGAGCGACCAAAATGGAAACTTTGCTATTGAGAAACTTAAAAATGGTAATAATAACTTAGTAATTAGTTATATAGGTTATGAAACCGATACTATTGAAATTGATAATCAAGAAAATGAAATTGAAATAATTTTGTCGTTGAATAATCAATTAAAATCTATAGAAATAGTTGAGAGAAGGCTTAGTAGTTTTGTTTCAAAAATAGAACCAATTCATACTCAGCTTATTATGGGTGAAGAATTAATGAAAGCTGCATGTTGTAATTTGAGCGAGAGTTTCGAAACAAATGCTTCGGTGGATGTTGCTTATAGCGATGCAGTTACCGGTGCTAAGCAAATAAAACTTCTGGGGCTTGATGGAAAATATAGTCAGATCATGACAGAGAAATTTCCTTTTATCAGAGGTTTATCATCAATGTTTGGTCTTGGATATATTCCGGGTTCCTGGATGGAATCTATTCAGGTTTCGAAAGGGACTGCATCGGTTGAAAATGGATTTGAATCCATTACCGGACAAATAAATGTAGAATACAAAAAGCCTGATAAAGGTGAGTGGTTGTATCTAAATGCATTAGCTAACGACAAGGGCAAAACTGAGGGCAATTTCAATGCTAGGGTTGAACTGAACGATAAGTGGAGCACTATGATTTTGGCTCATGCAGAACAAAATGGTTTAAAGCACGATTTCAACAATGACTTGTTTTTAGATCAACCTATGCTCGAACAGATAAACTTTGTCAATAGATGGAAATACAACTCAAATAAAAATATTATTACCCAATTTGGAGTTAAATATTTGGAAGAAAAACGACAAGGCGGACAGATTTCCTTCGACCCTGACCTTAATAGAGATACAAATAATGCTTATGGAATTGGCATAGATTCAAAATATATGGAAATATTTCATAAAGGAGGATATATATTTTCTCGTTCTAAGACAAGCTTAGCTATGATTCAGTCCTATTCTTATTATAATCAAAATTCATTTTTCGGACTTAAAGATTATGAAGGTGAGCAAAAGTCTTATTATCTTAATTTGTTGTTTAGTAGCTATTTGTGGAATACTTTCCATACATACAAAACTGGTTTAAGTTTGGTTTACGATGATTTTGAAGAATCTCTCGAAAGCTCAAGTTTAGCTATTGATAGTCTTTATCTTAGAACGGAAAAAATTCCCGGTGCCTATTTTGAATATACATATGCAATTCCGGAAAAGTTAACAATAATGGCAGGAATGCGATATGACTATCATAATATGTTTGGAGGTTTTATTACACCTCGTTTTCATTTCAAATATAATCTTTTTGCAAATACTATTTTGAGAAGTTCTATCGGAAAAGGCTACAGAACTCCAAATATTTTTGCTGAAAACAGCTACCTTCTTGCAAGTTCAAGAACAATCTCCGTTTTGGAGGAAATTAAGCAGGAAGAAGCATGGAATTATGGAATTTCACTCAATCAAACCTTCTTAATTAAATCGAAAGAAGTTTCAGTAAATATAGAATTTTACAGAACCAATTTTGAAAATCAATTGATTGTTGATATGGATAAAGATATTTCTCATGTCTATTTTTATAATTTAAATGGAGAGTCGTTCTCAAATAGTGGGCAAATCGAAATTTTATTCGAGCCAATAAATCATTTAGATGTTTTGACTGCTTTTAGGATTACCGATGTAAAATCTACAATTAATAACGAACTAATTAGCAAGCCATTAGTAAATAGATACAAAGGATTATTAACAATGTCGTATATGACAGAATTGAAAAAATGGCAGTTTGACTACACATTGCAAATCAACGGAGACGGACGATTGCCAAATACCGAAAGTTTGCCCACAGAGTATCAAATTGGCGATAATTTTCCGGCATATAGCATAATGAATGCACAAATAACAAAGTATTTCAAACAATGGAATATATATTTAGGTGTTGAGAATCTTACAGATTTCACTCAGGAAAACCCTATTATTGCTGCAAACAATCCTTTCGGAGAGTACTTTGATTCCTCTTTGGCATGGGGACCTTTGATGGGTAGAAAATTTTACTTGGGATTGCGTTTTAATATTAACGAATAAATATTGTACTTTTGTAGTTTGTTTATTAGAATTTATTGAAATATTAGAGAATATGATTATGAAAAAATTGAGATTTATTATATTGATTATTAGTATGTTGATTATTCAACATTCTGTTGCACAAAATTCAAAAGAGGTAGCTGTAATTAAATTCAAATCCGATGTTAAATGCAATTCATGCAAAAGCAAAATCGAAAAAGACATGTCTTTTACGAAAGGAGTAAAATCTGTAAATGCCTGTATTGATTCGAAAATAGTTACTATCCGATATAGAACAGACAAAACCACTGCCGAAGATATTGAAAAAGCACTTGTGAAAGCAGGTTATGGGGCAGAAAAGCAAGGAGAAGCAGTAATTGAAAAGAAAAAATCGAAGAAAAAATGGTTCTCTAAAAAAGAACAAGATAGTTAGAGACAGAATATTTAGTAAGATCAAAATATTTTTGTCAAAATATGTAGCAAATTGTTCTATTCCAAATTGTTTCTGCATCAATGAAAAAGCTATAGTAGTAGTTTCGCAAATAAATTATTGTGTTTAGCTTTTCATAAAAAATCTTTATTTAAAATAGAATTAAAAAAAAGAATAATGTTTAAAACTCATTCATTTCATATTCCGGTTATGGGAATTGGATTTACAATTGATACTCCCCTTAAAGTTTCTCAATTTGGAATAGATTCTGTAATTTCGATTGTTGACGATATACTTCTTGAAAGAATAAGAAAAGTATATTGCGAAAAATTTGAGATTCCATATCAGGAAATTTCAAAAAAAACTAAGGACTTCAGAGCCAAAAGAATAACTTCATATCTGAACTTAATTAATCACTTAGCAGAAAAAAAGTTCGACGAGTTTAAAAATACTATTCATGAAAAAGGCAATGAACTGAAGGAGTATTTTAATATGCTACCCGATAGTTCATCTATCAATCAGGAATTTAAAAGCTTTTCGACAAAATATTTTAATGTAAACGATATAAAAAGCTGGATAAAAGAAAACTTATCGATGGGCAGTATAGATGTAAACATTATGACCAAAATTGATAAGGATAATTACAGTAAAAACGAAAAGCTTCCTATTGAATATAATGATGCTCACGCTGCACTTCGAGGTTTTGCCAACAGCGATTTGCATTCGTCATTGGTACTTTCGGCAGGAATGAATCCTCGTTTATATGGATATTTAGAGCAATTCGATGATTTTTTCCCAAACGAAAATGGAGAAATCAAAAAGAAAATTGTTCTGAAAGTCAGTGACTACAGGTCGGCTTTGATTCAAGGTAAATTTTTGGCTAAAAAAGGAATTTGGATTTCAGAATATAGAATCGAGTCCGGATTAAATTGCGGTGGGCATGCTTTTGCTACAGAAGGATTTTTGTTAGGTCCTATTTTGGCTGAATTTAGAGACCATCGTAAAGAACTTGTAGAATCTGTTTTTGAAGTATTGACAAAGTCTTTAGCAACTAAAAATCGTTCAATCCCAAAAAATGAATTAGCTGTAAAAATTACTGCACAGGGTGGTGTAGGTACTGCCGAAGAGCATCAATTTCTTTTAGATCATTATCAGGTCGATTCAGTAGGTTGGGGTTCACCTTTTCTTTTGGTTCCTGAAGTATCTACTGTTGAAGAAAAGACTAGAAATCAGCTTAAAGAAGCTAAAGAAGAAGATTTGTATTTAAGCAATATTTCCCCTCTGGGAGTGCCTTTTAATAGTTTGAAAGGTAACACAAAAGATATAGAAAAATTGGCTTGGGCCGAAAAAGGAAAACCTGGCAGCCCTTGCCCTAAAAGGTATCTTATTTCGAATACTGATTATACTGAAAAAGCAATTTGTACAGCTTCGCATCAATATCAAAAATTGAAATTGGAGGAACTAAAAGAAGAAGGGCTTTCTCAAAGTGCTTATCTCAAAAAATATGCAGAAATTATTGACAAATCATGTATATGCGTAGGCTTAGGAACCTCGGCCTTAGTTGAAAACAATATTGATACAAAGAATGAAGGAGTGGGAGTTTCAGTTTGTCCCGGACCAAATATAGCTTACTTTTCAAAAATAATGAGTCTGAAGCAAATCACCGATCATATTTATGGAAGAGCTAATATGATTACAAGAAACGATCGCCCAAATATGTTTATTAAAGAATTGAAAATCTACATAGATTTTCTCACAGATAAAATTGAAGAGACTAAATCGTCTTTGACAATCCAACAAGAAAAATATTTTTTGTCATTTTTGAAAAATTTGAATGAAGGAATTAATTACTATCATGGATTGTTTTCGGATATGAAAAATATTTTTGAAGATTCTAAATCGAATATTTTAAACTGTTTGGAAACGAGCAAAAAGACACTACAAACTCTAAATAGTAAAATTGAAAATGGGAATATTCTGAAATTCCCTCAAATAAAACCTAAGCAAAAGGAGAAGAGTTTGGTTTGGTAAATCATATTTTTTTGTTTTTACAATATTTTCGTAATAATAAATCTGATAGATTTTGATTGATTAGCATTTAATTAGTTATTTCAACGCTTAACTTCTAATTGTAATATTCCCAATTTTGGTTTAGGTTTTCTTTTATCGAGAGAAGTGAAATGAAGTAAAATTTTGCATGATAAGAATTACAATATTAGCAGTAATATTGAAAATTATTGAAGTTGTAATACTCCAAATTGTGAGAAAAAAGATATGAAAGATTTAAAAAACAAAGCCGAGGAAACAAGCGTAGCTAACGATACAACTCCAAAAGTAACAGGTATTGGTGGTATTTTCTTTTTTTTGGAAAATCCTGACGAAACGAAAGAGTGGTATGCAAAAAATTTGGGGCTTGAAGTAAATGAATGGGGCTCAAGTTTCGAATTCAGAAATGCCAACCAACCCCAAAATATAAATTATCTTCAATGGAGCCCTTTTAAAAATGACAGCAAATACTTTGAACCTTCGAAAAAGGAATTTATGATAAACTATCGTGTTCAAAATATTGAAGGACTCGTAAAGAAATTGAAAGATAATGGTGTTAGCATTCTCGACAGCATTGAGACATACGATTATGGAAAATTTGTTCATATTATGGATGCTGAAGGAAATAAGATAGAATTATGGGAGCCAATCGACAGTATTTTTACAGCAATGGGTGGCAAAACAACGAAGTAAATTATTGTTTTTATTTAATATAAATGAAGAGAATTCTTATATACGTTTTTCTATTCTTAGTTTGCCAAAATATAAATGCACAGGAAGATACGGCTATTTATTCTTTTTTTGCGGCGGGTCATACATATGGAAATCCAAACTCGCCTCATCTTGGCTTACATTACCCTTTTGTCGATTTTTTCCCTTATTTGAATAGTTTCTCGAATATGAACTTTGGTATTTTTACTGGCGATGTTGTTGTTTTCGGGACCGCAGAATATTGGGATGCTGCGCAGGAAGATATTGATAAGTTAAATATGCCAATATATATAGCAGCTGGAAATCATGATATGGGCTCAGAGTTTACAAGCCGATTTGGTAATTATTATTATAGTTTCCTTCATAAGGATGATTTATTTATAGTGCTAACTCCCGGATTAAACTCATGGAACATAAGTGGGAATCAATTAGAATTTCTGGAGAATACTTTGGATAGTAACCATGCTTTCGTAGATAATATATTTATTTTTATGCACGAACTAATATGGTGGAGCCCAACGAATGAGTATCAAGCTGTTGAAATAAACTACGCAAGTCATTATCCCGGATCAACAAACTTTGATACTATTGTAAAACCTTTGTTGCTGTCTTATTCAAATAATATTACAATCTATGCAGGCGATTTAGGGTGTACGAATTCAGTATCTCCATTTATGTATCATCATTTTGATAATGTTACTCTTATAGGTTCAGGAATGGGTGGTGGTGTGAGAGACAATATAATAATTACTAATGTTTTCGAAGATTCAGTTTACTATGATTTAGTTGCCATAAATGGTTTGGACCAGAATGCTTTGGGTGAAATTTACGAATACATTCTTAATACTGAAAGCATTTTTCAGTTTGAATACAAAATCAGTATCTTTCCCAATCCTGCCAATCAAGGATTTTTTTATATAGAAAATGAATTTCATATAGATTTTCAGTTACATATCTATGATTTGTTGGGGAAAAAAGTGCATTCTTCATATGTTCAGAAAAATAGTACTGCAAAAGTTGAAACAAAATACTTTAATTCGGGAGTATTCTTTTTACATCTTCTAACCTGAATAATTCATAAATTTTCGTCTCGAAAGTTCAAAATGTGTGTCAGATTTGAACTACCACAGATTTTTATTTTTGAGTAATAGCGAGCTATTTTGATGGAATAAAAATTGAGGACGGTCAAAGATGATGTGC
>JABHKC010000031.1 GCA_018692315.1 Bacteroidota bacterium
AAGGCTATAAAACAAACAAATGGACAGGCTTATTAATTCAAGATTTTGTTTTGAAAAACTGGAAATTTAAAATTAGCAAAAGAACTGCTCAACTCTGGCTGTCGAAAGTATTGTGATTCTTTTTCATGCGTTTGCCCTGCAACAATTGGATATAAAAGAATACTACATTTCCCGATGGTAGAAAGTAAGAAGTTAAGGTTTCGCATTATAGATTCAAAAGCATCTCCGGTGATTTCTAATATGGGTGTGTATCAAATTCCTGAATAAGAATACGTCTATAAAAACTAAATATAATGAGAGCATTTGTATATTTTTCAATTTCGTTAATAATGGATTTCATCCACACGTTTGGTTCGATAATAGCCAGGATATTTTCAGAAAAAACATTATGATGACCAAACATTTTCCAATTTGGCTAAAGGGATGGGGCAAAGAAGTGGATTATAATTTATTCCCCGATTCTGTTTCTCTTGCATTAGCATATGAAAACAACACTGATAAAAACAGTGTTTATGGTAATCCTTTATTTGTTTCACCGGAAGAAGGAAACTTCAGTGTAGAAGAATCTTCACCGGCTATAAAACTCGGTATTGTAAACTTTCCTATGGATAGCTTTGGTGTTCAAAAACCTGAACTAAAGGCTATCGCAAAACAACCGGATATTCACCAATTGAATATTGCATCCTTACAAAAGATACAATCAAAAACAAGAGAATGGTTAGGTGCCACACTAAAAAATATTGAAACACCCGAAGAACAATCAGCATCAGGCCTTCATAGTATAAATGGTGTGATTGTTTTGAAAGTAAAGGAAGGAAGTAAACTGTCCACTGCTGGAATTAATGAAGGAGATGTAATTATTGCTGTTGAGAAAAAGAAGATAAAAAACATTACGAGTCTATTGGCAAATTATCAGGAAAACCTTTGGCACGGAAGTGTAAAATTTACCATTGTCAGACATCAGAAAGAAATGGGAATAATAATTAGTGTATCTAAGAAAACAGTTCAAAATTAAAAACATCTCTTTTTGCGATATTTCGTTTTTTTTCATTTGTCTAATACAAACGCATTTACTGCATGAAAGAAAATTGAAATCTCATCAAAAATAAATTATTTTATAAAAATTGCCTATTTTCTTAGATACACTAATTAAATCACAGTAAATGAAAAAAGCAAAAAACTACCCACACCACCAAAGAATATAAAAACAGCGAGAAACTAGGTAGCCGGGCTCAATAGTCCAGATAAAAAATCGGGATTAATCTAAACCCAAGACGGCGAGAATTATTGGAGAGTGGCTGAATTTCCGGTTTATTTTCCGATGATTTCTTATTTCCAATATTCGTGTATTTTTTGACAAGAAATTTCACACAATATATTCAAAACATAATCTCGCAAAGGCGCAAAGTTTTATAAAATAAAACTCTTTGAGATCTTAAAAACAAGTTTCAGACTCAAAGCAAGAATTGTTTCGTTTAACAGATTTCCAATATCTTTGCGGCTTTGCGAGAATTTTTTCTGGTTTATCCAGCTCAGGTGTTATACAATGAAATTTGTTTAATCAATTCGAATATTGTGTGGATAATCTTTCTCTCGATTTTGGAAAGAAATAATTTTTGAATTTTGAATTATTCCATCACGTATTTCTATAGCTTTCGAAATGGTTTTATTCTTTTCCCATGTTTTATGCCCACCGATAACTATTGGTAAAAAAGGAAGTATTGCTTCTGATATTTCCCATGAAGCCGAATCCCAATAATAACTAGGACTGTGATCAACGGAATAATAAAATTTATCCATTGAAGTTAACATTGGATTCTCAAAGCTTGTTGGTTTAGCACACCAAAAACCCATACCTTCATCACAACTTATATCGATAATAAGAGTGCCTTTTTTTAACATATCAGCCTTATGTGCCGGTACAAACATTTTAGGATTTTTAGTGTCCTGAAGTGTCCCGTTTACAATTATTTGTACGTCTGACAACATTTCTGAAAATGGACGAGTAGTACCATCAGATTCAACGGAAAGCAAATTCCCTAAACTATCATTTTTCATTTGCTTAAATGATACACCCGGTAATTGATCGCTAACATCTGTTGATACACGGCTCGTATAGACCGTGATTTGTTGAATTCCTTGTCCTTGTAATGCATATATCGCTCCCCTGCTTACCGAACCAAAACTGAGTACTATAGCTTTTCGATGTTTTCCATAATTTCCAACAAAACCTAATAAACTTATGGCATGATTTACGCCCGCATATCCTGCAATTTCATTATTTTTATAAAAGATATGCATATTTTTATCACCATTCCTACTCCAAGTAAACATTTCTTCCCATGCAATAAGGGTTAATTTTCTATCAATTGCTACTTGGGTAATTTCTTTCTGTTGAACACAATGTGGCCAACCCCACACAATTGTCCCTTCTCGTATTTGAGCTAAATCTTTTGCTAAAGGTTTAGGCATTAATACACAATCGAAGCTACTTAGTATTTCTTCTCTACAAGCAACTCGCCCTGATGTTAGTTTAGCCAAAATATCATTCCCCATGCCAAATCTCAATCCATAATC
>JABHKC010000032.1 GCA_018692315.1 Bacteroidota bacterium
GGGTCAACATGCTCCGTTTCTCGAAAGCCGCCGCCGCAAAAAAGGGGTCAACATCTGCCGGAATGACAGACAAATTTCACTCAGAAAAACAACATTTTTTTTATCGCTCGGAGGGGGTCAGCTTGCTCCGGTATATCCAACTGCCAGTTCTAATGCCACATAACTAATTAATATACGCACCATAGTACCCTATATTTGACATATCGCTCACATCCAAATTGTATTTAGTTTGTTTAATATCAAGCATTTGAATATTTTACGTCATTTGAGTCAGTGGCATATATCTATTTTCATTAGTAGCTATATTTATTTTTGTCAGTCTCCAAAATTGATACAACAATGATATATGTACACATTTCAGAAACTCGAAAACAAGAACAAATGAAAATGGTTTTTGATAAGATGATTTAACGTGTTGCAGCTATGGCAAGTGGCCGATGTTTACCTGATTGCTTTTGATTAACATTATTTGCGATTCTTTTTGTTGTAAACGAAAAGCGGCCATTTGCGATAAGTGCTGTTAACTGCTATAGTTTTATCATAAATCGTTTATACGCTGATTCATTACAGCCTCTAGCATTTCTTCTTTTGTTTTGTTCTTTTCCTCTTCCTGTAAAACAAGGTTTCCAACCGTTTCTATTTTACTACTAAGTTGTTCCATCAGATAATCTATAATATTAATAAATTCCAATAGTACATTGTGAGAGAATCCTTTAATAGTGTATCCTTGATATACCAAATGGGGATACGAGGAATTTCCTCTCGAAGCAAGTCTAATTCTAGGTTCCATTTTCTCGAAAATTGAATCCCCGGCATGAGCTATATAATTGTGTCTCATGTCCATTAACTCTTCATGAAATTTTCCCAAATTTGAGTTTGCACTGAATATATCTTCCTTATTTAGTGTAGTGCCTCTTCCTTTTGCAGCATCCGTAAAACATTTTCCATAAATAATGATGCAAGAGATCCAATAAGATTTAGTGAGTAATTCATCATCCTCTTGTCCTTTCATGTACTCGAGAAGTTGTTTTACATATTGCAAATCTAGTTTGATCGACATCAAACCAACCCATCTTTTAGCTTTTGGGCTCTCAAGAATGTAGTATAATTGATCAGTTGTTTTCAGAATGTCTTTTCTTGCTTTCATTTTTCTATTGCAGCTAACTTGTATATATGTACAACTTTTTCAGAATTACTTAAAAATAAACAAATATACAATATCAAGCAACAATAGCCAATTCAAATTAATTAAGCGCTTATAGTCGATTATTACAAGCTATAATTCTACGCCACTATACTCACAACTTCAACAAGTTTGTATTTTGTTGCTCAAAAACCACAAGTTGAAAATTCTCAGTAGAGAGAGGAACTGATTCCTTAACTTGTTGTGGATGGCCAAGTAGCAGTGTTTCTCACTATTGGCTATGCTGCTTTGTTGGCAAAGGTTTATTCCTTGGTTAACGCTCCAATGACAGTTTTATGCTCATTATTTGTAATGTAATCAAAGTCTGGATTCCTAATAACTTTTGAATACTTAGCCCATTCCGTTTTCTCAGGTTCAGAATTTAATAAAGATTCTTGCATATCTTCGGGAAAATCTTCAAGATTAGGAATCAGCTTTTCCACAGCTGGATTACTAATAAAATTAAAAATGTTATTTCCCGAGCTGATATTTTCTAAGTCATAGGTTGGGAAAGTTAAAACATTAAATGTGTCTTGAGTTATACTTGAAATAACAACAGCATGTCGATAATATCCTCCCTCAACATATTCATCATGTGGACCCCCGCTATAATAAATAGCAGTAACCTCTTCATTTTCTTTGAGGCCATTTTCTAAAATATCAAATTTCTCAATTTTCCAAAATTCTATATTCTGCGTACAACCAGTTATTAAAATAAGAGTAACTAGCATCAAGGTTAATCTATTCATAATGTCTTTCTTTTAAATGTTCCCAACTTGTAAATATGAGCACCTTTTTCATAATTACTTTAAAAATAGCCAAATATACAATATCTAGCAACAATAGCCGATTCAATTTAATCAAGCGCTACACATTTCAGAAAACAGGAACAAGTAAAAATGGTTTTTGATGAGATGATTTGACGGTTAGTTTCAGAGGTCGTTTTAATGCAAGTTCTTTTGCTTAATGAACCGCTAAGTACGAGACCCATACGCTTAGTGGCGTGACAGGTGCACTGGTGGCTATTTTGCCATCAGCCGCCTACTCGATTAGCTAATGTTTTTTTTTATTTTTCAAATAGTTTCTTTATCAATTCCTTGCTGTTTTCAGAATACCCTACATTCCAACATGGGTAGAAATGAAGAAATAGAAAATAGTATTCTGCATGGAAAAACTTTGCCTTGTAATTCTCTTTAGTCAGATAACAACTTGCTAGTTTATGATAATTTGTTATTTCATTTCCAAAATTAGAATCTAAAGATGAAAATAAAAGAAATTCAACAGTATCAATTTCACCTATTATATAAAGCGTTGCTAAGTATTTTCCCTTCTTCAAATAGGGATGAGAAAACTTTATAGAGTCATTTATTTCGACAAGCCAATTTTTACCAACATTCTTCTGAATCTCCGCTTTTACAGAATCAATCTGAGAAAACCCATTTATCGAAAAACACAAACTTAGAATAATAATTAAAAGCTTTTTCATTGATGTTCCTAATTTTTGACTTTGTTAAATTTCCTAATATTTAAATCTCCACTTTTTGAAATTTGCTAAAGAAATTAATCTTGATTACGTGTTGAACTAAACCCAAGCCAGCTAATTCAGTATTATTTTTATAATTTCATCTTTAAATAATTATTAATTCTCAAATATAATTATTTGTTTCAAAATAAAAAAAGAAAGTACAATGATCTACGTACATATTTCAGAAACTAGAAAGCAAGAACAAATGAAAATGGATTTTGATAAAATGATTTAACGTGTTGTGGATGGCCAAGTAGCGGTATTTTTCGCTATTGGCTATTCTGCTTTCTTGGCATTAGTTTTTTTAACCCAAGTTGAGAACAATATTTTATATCTGCCTACATATGAGCATATTACGTTCATAGGATTCGTTTTTCGGGTACTACGGATTTTGTAATTTCAATATTTTCAACGAACTAAATTTCAAGTTGCAAAGTTAACA
>JABHKC010000033.1 GCA_018692315.1 Bacteroidota bacterium
CTTGAGGCTGTGAAGCAGTGGCTGAGCCAAAAGTTACGTTTAAAGGGAACTGAGACAAAGAAATTATTTCGATAATTCTTTTGCTTAATGAACCGCTAAGTACGAGACCCGTACGCTTAGTGGTGTGAGAGGTGTACTGGCGGTCATTTGACCGTCAGCCGCCTACTCGATTAGGCTTTCGTTTTATCTTTTTAGTATATGATTGTAATAAATCTGAAACCAAACTGCACTTGTAATATTATGTTTAGATTCTTCCCGCTCTTTATGCTCCAAATTATCATAAGTAGTAATTCCCAGAAGAGTTGTTGTGTTTGCTAAAAAATCAGTTGCCATAATTAAATAATCATTTATCACCTTATTTTCAGCATGTTTCAGAATATTATATTTCCCATGAGATATTGATGACGTATATTCATAAAGTAAATCTTTTTGTTTTCCTACAAATACTTTAACTAGATTTTCAAGATTGTATCTATTATCATAGTTTTCATTATTTGTCTTTTTGTTTGCTTTAACATGTAAATTCTTTAGAGTTTTTTTGACTACTGCTGGTTTTAATTTTTTAAACCAATGCTTTAAATAATCTTCATCTGCAAGTTCTTTAATGTAATTATAATAAAATTCAAAATCAAGAGTACAAGCAAATAGTATTGAAGACAGCTCCATATAACTTCTAAATACGACTAATGCGTCATAATTTTTATTTTCCCTTATCAAATCTGTATATACTTCAATAATTATCGAAAGTCTATTTAAAATTGCTTTTAAAAATGACTTTTCCTCAGTTTTATATTCCCACAATGATTTTTTAATATTTAAATTACTTATTTCATCCCAAATATTCTTATAACAAAATGACATGAATTTAGGAATGCTAAAATTATTATAATAAACTTCTTGATACTTTAAAATATAGTCATAATCACCTTTCTCAAAATCAGTAAATATTTTTTTGCCATTAGGGCCAATATTATATTTATTGATTTTGTCAATTTCGGATTCTATTATTTTTAATAATTCCATCTACTTAAATTTTTTTATGTAGCCCAACTGGAATGCGCTTTAAGCGGGCGGGTTTGGGTGCAATGTTGTGTGCATTTTATAATATATCATTCGTTACATTATCTATTTCTTCCATTTTTTCAATTGTAAATGCAAGGATTTTTACAATGTCTTTTACTTGTTGTATTTCTTCTATTTGCAAATCTTTTCCTTTGCGTTCTTTTAGATATTTATCAATCACTTTGTAACCGCCAATATAAAATTCAAATATTTCTTCGGGTATCGGCTCAAAATAATTTGTTTTGTTTATATAAATTCTACCAACGTTTTCAACTGCTCTGAACTCAATTTTTTCTACCGTATCTTTCCCAACTTCTCCGTCATAAGTTTCTGCAATGTCGTAATCAGGAATTTCTTCCATTAAGTGTGCGTTTATGAGTTCTTGTCCTATTTCGACAATTTTTTCAAAATCTTCGGAACTATCACAAAACGGTATTCTCGGAAAATCAATTTTCAGAAAATCGCTGTATTTTTTTCTATATGTTGGCGAATGCAGAATGCCGTAGATATATGCTAAAATTTGTTCGGGACTGAATTTGTCACCGTATTTTTCTTCAATTAGTTTTTTAAAATCGTTCTGAAAATTTACTAATTTTATTTTTTTTTGTTGCAGTGTTTTTTCGTCAATTGTAAAATCGTAAACATATAAAGGAAAATGAGTTTGTCCATTTGCAGATTGTAATAAATTTGCATCAGTCAAATTTTTTGAAATAAAAACATGCTTAAAGCTACCCCTGAAAATTTGTCTTGGAACATTTAATGCAATATTTTCAGAAAGCATATTTTTCATCACTTCACCACGAGGCATACTTTGAAAACCACGAGAACGACCAGTGAAATATGTAAATCTTTTATCAAATAGTCTATATGAAATTTGGCGAATATTTTCAATCGAAAAACCACCTTTCTTTATATCTTTTTGAGCTAATATTACTTGCCAATCTCTTACATCTTTTCCTATTTCTAATTTTTCTCTTGCGTCTTCTGGTTTTCGTTTTATAAATTCAGATATAGTATTATGAATTTCATCAAAACTGTTTTTTATTGTTAATTTGTCCCGACCCGTAACTATTCCTAAACTGTTTTTTACAAATATTTCTTTAACAGAAAAGAACTTTTCATAAATTGACCTATTTTCAATATTTTGTTTTGTAAATAAATAAAATGGTTCAGTAGGGTCTAAATTTATCCAATCAATATTGTTAAATTCGGTTTCGTATAGCTGTTTATTTTTAATATCACGTTTGCCCCAAAAATCGGCTCGTTTTACTTCTTTTTTTAGCCCTTTCTTTTTGATTAAAACCGAAATGCAAACACCTTGTTGAATATCAAATACATTCTCGTCTTTTTCACCTTCTGGAGTTTTCTCCATTTTCTTTGAATTTCCATGTAAATCAATTATAAGAATTTGGTCAAATGCTTTCATTAAGTTGTATCGCATTCCCCTGAAAGTAGGATTTTCCAAAAAAGAATGGTTTGTAATAATTGCAACTACGCCTTCGCCTGTTTGTTCAATTTTGTATTGAGCAAAACGGATAAACTTTACATAATCATCTTGTAACCATTTGGGATTGTTTTCATTAATTGTAACATTTTCAATTTTATAATAATCTTTGACCATTTTACCTATCCATGTATCAATCTTCTTCTTTACTTCTCTTGTCTTTCCTGATTTATAAGTTTTTGTAATTTTTTTCATGTTAAAACTTATATTTTCAGAACTACCGGAATATGGCGGATTACCGGTAATTACAAGAATTTTTTCGTTTCGTTTTACCACCTGAGCTAAATCACCTTCTTTCTTTAAAGACGGAACAAACAAGCTTTTTTGAGGGTCTTTATCTTCAAGTGTATTTGTTAGATAGATATTTAAACGGTCTTGAACTTCAAAACCATTTTCTTTTAAATATTGTGTCAGTTTTAAATGGGCAATTGCATAAGGTGCAATCAAAAATTCAAAACCATAAATATTGTTTATATGTTTTTTAATCAGATTATTACCTTCGGGTTTGTTAAATGGCTTTTTATCGTTAAGTTGTTCTAATATTTCGAGTAAAAAAGTGCCTGTTCCTGCTGCAAAATCAAGAAAATTAACATTTTCGTAATCTGCAATTCCGTTTCTGATACCAAAAAAATGTTTATCTTTTAATACATCGTCTATTGCGTTAATAATGAACCTTACAACCGAATGAGGTGTATAATAAACCCCCCTGCTTTTTCTCAATTTCGGGTTGTATTCGGATAGAAAATTTTCGTAAAAATAGAGGTATGGGTCTTTGTATTCTTCATCGGTTTTCTTTTTGCGGTTTGTAAAACTCAAACTTTCCTGAATTGCTCGCAAATCAAGATTGTTTATTAGTGACATCAGTTCTTCCACTATCCAAAGTGCTTTGCTGTATCTGTCTTTTTTAATGTATTTTAAAAGTCCGACGATATTTTTAATAAGTGCAAAAGTTGTCGGGATTTGTAAATCTATGTTTCGTAAAGTAATTTGCTCGTTTCTTTCAATATTAAGTTTTGCCAAAAACAAACCATAAGTCAAAGTTTGAGCAAATGTATCTGTAAATCCTTCAACTGTAAGGTCTTCATAAACTGTATTTACAAATGCTTCGTAAGTTCCCCAAATTTCGTCTTGTAAATCTTCGTTTTGCTCCTGTTCTTTTAGGTATTCGTAAAGTATTACAAATAAATATTTTGATCTTTCTGCAAGTGCAAAAGCAAGAGTTTCAATATCCGCAATTCCTCGCGGTGCTTGATTAATAAATTTTTTAACTAGTTCGTATACTTTGTTTTCGTTTTGTGGATTTATTTTAAATGATTTGTTTTGCAAATCTGTTATTTCGCAAAGTGTTTCACGGAAAATTTCATCACCTTTTAGCCAAACAAATTCGACATAATTTGTTATTAATAGATTATCGCTTAATTTTTTATATTTCTCAATCTGTTCAGATAAAATTGTTTCATTCAGATTTTGAGTAATTTTTTTATTCTCAATGTAACCGATAATTCCTGCTGATGTAGAAACCATAAAATCAGGCGAACCATTTTTTCCTTGTCGTTTTGGTTCATGCAAAATATTTGTTTCTTGTGTAGAAATATCTTTTGCAACAGAATTTAACAAAATTTCCAAAGCGGCCCTGTGTGAATGCTCTGTTATATCTGTTAATTTCTGTTTTTGCAGTTCTTTTATGTAATCTGTAAAATTATGCATTATCTGTTTTTAATTCGTAATTGTATTATTTTTAGTTGCACAGTAGAGTAGAGCCTGATAGCCTATTCATATTTTTTTTCCCACAAAGATAAGAAAAATAGTTTAGACTATCAGTACCCCCTTCATCAAACCGTACGTGAACTTTTCGCTCATACGGCTTACCGATAGAGTTCTTCATTGAGCTTTCGCAAGGGTTTTTAAGCGTGCATACTTTTCCAAGTCTAACAGCCCTTTGCCTTTAACAAATGTACTGTATGGGTGTTGACGTAACACCTTGTGCGCTTTCCTTCCTTTGCTTGGCTCTAATGTATAGCTTCCTTTGAAAAACACGAACCATCTCATCGGTCATTGCTGACGATAGACTTACTAATAGATTTTCATCAATATAGGTCGTTCTGTCTTTCATATTAGCTTCTCTAAAGTAAAGCCCCTTCCCTAACCAAAGGTTTTGTTGTCCTTTGGGTCAATCGTTACTATGGGCTTCTCCGACTTCTCTTGTTTCCATTCCGAATTTCGCTATGCTTATATCGGATTGTTTAGGATTGCCAACCCTTAAAACAAGAGATCTCCCACGTTCCGTATTAATCCATCTATAATCACGCCACCCCTATGACTCCGGTAGTTTACTAAATTTCTTGCGACTGTTATCCATTTAGTATGGCAGGGTTCGAGACCGTCAAAACTCTCCCCAATTCTACTGA
>JABHKC010000034.1 GCA_018692315.1 Bacteroidota bacterium
CAATATTGTGTAAGCACAAATATCGTTATACCCACCAGGGCAAATAATATTTGGCAGTAATGTAACAGTATCAGTATCGAAAGTCGGTAAACTTCCGGTCCATGGTGTGAATTGTGGAGTTCCACCGTTTAATTCGTATGCTATATCACAAGCTGTTAAAGTATCAGTACCAAAGTTTCTGATTATAACTTCAACAGGAACTGAAGTATTTTCAAGTTCGATTGCCACAGGTGAAAGAATTTCAACAACACCAGCATCATTAGGAATAAGTGGAGCTATCATAGCTGTATAGTCTTCAGTTTCTCCCCATGTATATGTTCCACAGGCAACAACACCAGTAGCTATAGTAGTTTCTTCAAATACAACTCGCATTCCGGTAAAGCCTGATAAGGCAGTAACAGGTACAGTAACAATTCCGGTTACAGTAGCAGAGGACGTGGTCGCACTACTGAAAGCAACTTCTGTCAATTCATCATATACTGCATCTCTATTCCAGTCGATATAAACTTTTACCCAACAACTGAATTGAGTTGTATAAGTAAAGAAATCAGTTGTAATTGAAACCGGATAGGTCATACCTGGTGCAAGCTGAACAGCTGGTAATAAAGTAAAGTCTGTGTACATTGCTCCATTAGAAGGTCCTGAATAATTACTTAAATTACTTAAGTCAACATTAATAATCTCTTCATACGTATTAGAAGTGGCACTTGAAACACAATACTGTAATGGAAGATTTTCTACGGTAGCATATGCAGTATCATTTACAGCGATAGTATCACCTGATAGCATTGGGTAAGCAACAAAATCATAAACTCCAAATACACTTAAATCTGCAAGAGTTGCAAAAGTATAAATATATGAGTCTCCAGAATTCAGATTTGCAGTAATAGTCTCAATTACAGGAGCTTGTCCATTAAGAACATAAGCTACATCAAAATTGGATATTGCTTGAACACCATAGTTAAGAACTTCTATAGTAACTTCTTCATTTCCTAATAACAAACCTGTAAATGGCTCAGTAATTACTGTAACACCTGCATCATAATCAGGAATTCCTTCTACAATACAATGAACTGGAAGTCTAACACTTGGACAACCTGCTGCAGTAATATATATTTGAATATTTGGACGCTGATTGTAAGAATATGTATATAAAGTAGTACTAGGACAAACTCCGCCACCATCTGAGTGCATATTAATTGTAGCAGGGTAAGTAGTAGTAGTATGTTTTACAATTCCATTTGTAGTATAACCATTAGGATAATTATCAAAACATGTTTGAATAATTATATTACTAACACCATCCCATACCCAAGGATCAGTAAAGGCGTGCACATTCCAACCAGCAGTTGTAGCATAACTACTATTATAATATACATCAACCAAACCTGTTTGCCAGGTTGTTAAGGATGTAATTTGAGTTGTTCCAATTGAGATTGTGTAATCATTAAGGCTTGCACCTGCAGGAGTTACAACATCAAAAGCAATTGATTGAACCATTTCGCCAAGCATACCCATTGCTAACAATTCGGAAGCAGGTATCAAATATTGCTCTTTCGAACCATTATAATATTGTCCATATGGAGTTGGGTAGCTATAACTTGTACCTACGGCAGTTCCGGTTCCAACATCATAAGTTCCGCTGGATCCAGTTGCAGCTTCCACCCAATATGTAGCTGTATCATAAAGGATTGGAGTATTTACAAATGTATCTAAAGAGAAGAAATTTAAACTTGTTTCATCTTCGAACCAATATAATGTATAAGGAGCTGAAGCAGAAACTGTTCCTGATGTTCCATAAGGAATAGTATCATTAAATGTAAGTGGTCCTGGTGGTACCCACCATGAATCAACACTATATAAAGCAGTATCATTCAACTGCATTGGATCATTTACTAAATCAATCCAACCAATAAATTCAAATGTTGTATCAGCAAGAACTGTTAAATCGAAAGTTTGTGCAAAGGTAAATGTTATAATATTTCCAGGATAAATAATTCCAGGAACATTTTCAGTATAAATTGTACCACCTACAAAACCAATACTTGCAGATAATCCACCGCTGATAGTATCAGTACCGGTGTTTTGAATTTGCATAGTGAATGATTCAGATGCAGAAAGTCCACAACCTCCGTCAGGGCTAATAAATCCAATAAGATATGCCTCAAATGGAGGAGGATCACCGAGTTCAGCCTCGATCATATATCTTCCGAAATCATTAAGTTCTGTAAAAGCGCCACCAGTTAAGTCGGTATAATAGAAAGCACCGTCTCTGCCCGGATCTTCTTCTTGAAGTCCAAGAGCATAATATGCAGTTCCATTTGAGGAGTTTGTAGCAGCAAGACCAACATATACATCAGTATTAACAACTAAAGTCAAACTTGGAACTAATATTGGGAATGAATAATAAGCACCTGTATCGGCAGCAGTGAGTACTACAGGAGCAGATTCTCCTACAACCACACCACCAGTATCAATTACAACAGCATAAACTGTTTGGCCTACTGTATTATCATCACCAATTCTTACATTTACATATTCAACAGTCTTAGAACCGTTTATTGTATATTTACTTAAGAAAATACCATCGTTTCCGGCAGTCCATCCTAAGAAATTTGTAGCACCTGCTGTGTCACAATAGTTATATGTCTCAGCAGTAGTAATTTGATTGTATTGCCAAGTATTATTAGTAAGATTATCATCGGCAGGAACTGAAACAGTTACTGTATTATTACCAATAACAGTTGGAGAATATACATTAAAAGTAATAAATGTATCGGCATATGGAGCTAAGTTTGCAATAGTGAAAACATCAGTGAATGTATTATCGCCAGACAAACTTAAAGTAACATCAAGATTAGTTTGTGGATTGAATCCCCAGTTCTTAACCCATGCTGAAACTTCGGTAGGAGTTCCACTTGGTAATGGAAGAGTTCCAAAAGTATAAGCTATTTCAACAGATGCATCGTTTGGCAATGGTTGGATTATCAAAACATCATCAATCGCCATATCACCGGAATAGCTAGTACCTCTAACTCCATAGAATCTGAAAGTATTTGCAGTAGGGCTAAACAGAACTATTGCTTCAACCCAAGGATCTAATGATGATGCAGTTTGCTGACCGGTGAGCGACCATATTGTTGACCAACCACCATTTACAAATTCCTGAACACCAAGAGTTCCCATGGTTGCACCATACATATGATACCAGAAACTTAATTGTTTGCTTGCTATAGAAGCACATGGAGGCATGAAGAAAGCTGAATCTCCAGTTGTCCCGGAAGAAGTTTCCATATATACATAAATACCTGATGTACTTCCTGTAGTATGATCAATATTTGGTCCGGTAGCTGAAGAAGAAGTTCCTCCCATATCCGGCATCCATGCCATTCCTGAAGCAGGATTTCGTGACCAACCATTTGCTAATGATCCTGGATTTCCTGAAGTAAATGTTTCAAAATCTTCTGCATATGGTAAAGCATTAATTCCAAATACATTTATTGTTACAGTACCCATAGCATTGTTGTTAAAAATACCATCATTAGATAATGTACTGAAAGCATCAAATGTATATGATCCATTTGCTGACATATCGTAAGCAGTTGAAAGAACAATTTCCAAACTTTCACCAGATGCTAATGTTCCAACGTTTATTTCTACAGTCGGGAAAATTACCGGATTTGTTCCGGATACACTTGCTTCAATAAATAATGTATCAATTGAAAAATCAATAGTATCTAATCCATAATTCTGAACTAATACTGATATTAATTCGGCAGAATCGTAACACATTTCAGGAATAGGGTTAAGAAGTCCAGCTACTCCAATATCAATAGCTGCAGGTGCATATTCATCTGCTCCCATATCTGGAGTAATCGTATCACGTAATTCACCATCAATATCATATATAATTCCAGGCCAAGGAGTACCTAAATCATTCATTGTTGCATTACCATATACATGTAAGTCATTATTTGCTGCAAATCCTGGATTAACAGAAACCGAATTATTACTCATTGCAGTACCGGTTGCTGTTTGCCATGCTGTTATATCTGCCTGATTACCACCATAATAACCAAGTACAGATCCTGTAGTAAATAAATTGTTATGATCTAATTCAGTTATCCATCCGGCAGAGTTAATGTAGGCAGCTTGTCCACCCCCGGTATTTGCAAAAATATTGTTTACAAAATTGTTGAATGAGTAAGTTGTCGTTCCATAGGCATAGAGAGCTCTTCCGTATAAGGGAGAACCGCCTGCGACAAGTACTGAGTTATTTATATAGTCAGTATAACTGGAGTAATAGTGATATATTCCATAAACAGTTGCTGTGGGAGAACCCCATTGACTAATCATGTTGTTAGCAACAATATTTGGATTTGTTGCATCTCCATCACAATAATAAGGGCGAATTCCATATTGTGAACTGGTTCCTGACATGAAAACCTTATTATTTATACATGTTAGATAGTCATTATAATACATATATATTGGATAGTTTACACCTGTATTTGCGCCATTCGTCACAGTATTACCATCAATAATAATATTTTTTTGGTAGTAGCTATAAATACCATAGTAATAATATCCTTCAATAATATTATCTTTATAGACATTTCCATCTTCCTGATTTGAAGAACTTATACCTTGCTTATAGATACCGTAGTATCCGTTTAAAATCCTATTGTTAGCGATAGTACAATGATCATTATTTGTAGCATGATCGTAAAAAGGTGCAGCTAAACTACTGGTTGCAACAATTGATTCAATTACATTATTCTTATATGTATTGTAAGTTGATCCGGCTGTTTGATCAATTACACGTCCGTATGTTGCGGCCGATGTAGATTTTATTGTCATATTTTGGATAGTCAAATAATCGACACCGGATGCTTTGAATACAGAGTTGTCAGATGATCCGGTAGGCCATTGTAACACAACATCTGTACTGTCGCCTGAAAGCGATTGGAAAGTAATTGTGTTTGTAGCATTATTCCCTATTATTTCAGGAATTCCTATACGTTCAGTGTAAACACCTGTTTCTACATTAAAAATAACCGGGCCACAAAGACCAACAGTAGTTAATACATCTACAGCAGTTGTAAAATCTGGATAATCTCCTGTAGCACCAATTGTATAAGTTCCTGCAAATGCAGTTTGCATATTGGAAATTATAGCAGTATCGTTCAATGGCATATCATCCGGCAAATTGTTAGGCATATAAGTCCATCCTTTTACCTCATAGATGTTTCCAGAAATGAAATTATACGAACCTAACAAAATTGTGTCAACTTCTGTAGTTAATAATGTGTTTGTATAAGCATAAGTTGTTTGAGAAACTCCGTCAACTTCCCACATCACATCAACATTATTTATTGCATTGTTTCCAAGATTTGTAATTATTGCATATACATCATTGAAACCTTCGCATATTGATTCGATTCCATAAAATGAAACAACACTTGCATCATTGTCAGGCAATTGATAAATCATCAAATCGTCGAAAGCAAATCCATTATATTGAGTATAACTATCAGAACCAAAACAAACTCTGAATTTAACACTTGGTTCACCGGCTAAGGTTGTCATCAAATATTTTCCGTTTACCCAACCTGTACCATTTCCTGTCCAACCATTTACATAACCAATTCCGGCAATGCTCATTCCGTTATACCAATTTGTTCCGTTTGGATCTAATAAAGGATCGCCAAATTCGCTACCTAAGTGCAGCCATGTAAGTCCACCATCGAGAGTATATTGCACTTTTACACCATCGTAGTACATACCTTGTGCATCTATCCAATATTTAAATTCAAATACAGGAGCTGTCAGACTTGTCATATCAAAAATTATACTTTCAACCCATGAATCTTCATAGTTATTATAAACTCCTGTAAGGTTTGTCGCCCAACAATTCGAACCAGAATAGGCTCCACTAATTGTAGAACCAGCTGGTGTTCCAAATTCCCATGAACTGGAGGTTCCACCTGATATCCAGAAATTTCCACTTTCAAAATTTTCGAGATATGGAAACGAACTAATTGTAGCAATACTTAAAACAGTAATTCCATCAATAGTGTCATTATAATTAATAGTATCTCCGGATAAATAAACTGCTGCTATACAATCATATGCTGCCATTACAGAAAAATCGGCAGTTGTTGTAAATGTATAAGTTAAAAAACTATCAGGTAAAATTGGTGTTGTAACAGTTTCTGTTACAAAACTAGCACCATTATCTATAGAATAAGATAATGTATAAATATTCTGTGTGGCAAGTCCCCAATTTTTATAAGTAATTGTAATTGGAGTAGTTGCTGTCAAGCCAAGCCCAAGATTTGGAGCTGGTGAATCCCATGATGTCATTCCCAAATTTTCATTCGACTGTACCGCAGGCAAAATATCTAATTGCATATTTGGACGTTGCATGAACGGAGACCAATATGCCTGAAGTGTTGTAGCACATATCGCAGGAGTATTATCCATTTGATACTCCACAGTAGAATTAAATGCAGTTGTACTTTGATTTATAACAGCATTATAGGTATAAGGTGTACTGGTATAAAAGCAAGTTTCGATAATAATATTGCTAAAACCATCCCATAAAAATGGAGTTGTAAACATATGTGTATTCCAGCCTGTAGTTTCTATATAATTATTTAAATATACAGAGGTCAGACCTGGAGCCCAGGTTGTAAGAGATGTTAACGTTGTGGCTCCAATTTTAATCTCGAAGTTTCCAAGATTTGATGCATTGGCAGTAACAACATCAAAAGCAACAGATTGAATAAATCCATTACCAGCACCTCCGGCAGAAATCTCAGATGCAAGAATTAACATCTGATGCCTTGCACCCATATAATAATTTCCGTATGGTGCCGGGTAAGTAGTATTTGTATTAACAATAGTGCCTGTACCAATTGTTACCAATTGTGAATGGCCAAAATTGCTAAACAACAAGGTCATCAATACCACCAGTATAGATGACTTTAAAGCAAAGTAAGTTCTCTTCATAATAAATATTTTAATTAATTAATTTGGCTTAAAATTAGAGGTTATATTTCATATAACCAAATGCGATTAAAAGTTTTTTGTATATTTTAACATTAATATACGGTATAAATGCTTGATAAAGTATTCATTACAGATTCAAATTTTTTTTGAATTCGAATAGTTATGGCTATAATCCAAAAATGAAAAATATATTAGTATTAGGGGACTTCTAAAAATAGTAAATTTCAAGGCGTAAGAAATTTAAAAACCGGAGTTTACTATTGTAAATGAGGATTTTAAAATTGCGAAACAACGAAGAAATTTGCATTTTTAGAGGGTTCCATTAATAAATCAGAAAATCATTTCTATATCATCAATTTTACTTTTCGATAATTCATAAAAAGCATACCAACAATAAATAAGACTAACAAAGCTGAGCCTGCATACGAAATATTTCTACTTAAAAAGTATGATTCTGGTTCGAATTTAAATTCTACTATGTGTTTCCCTTTCGGAATATTCATTGATCTTAACAAATAGTTTGCTTTGTAGTATTCCGATGGCTTTTCGTCAATGAAAACTTTCCAGCCGGCCTGAAAGAAAATTTCAGAAAAAACAGCAAATTGAGCTGATTCTGTATTGGTTTCATAGACCAAATGATTTGGACTATAGGATATTAGTTGAATCGTTGCTAATGAGTCGAATTCGAAATTTTTATTAATTTGTTTTTCATAAAGATTATTGACAATTACTGTTTTTTGATCAATAGATTTTAATGAAAGTATCTCTTCATCAGCATTTTCTGCAAATTTTATTTGCTCTACAAACCAGGCATTTCCAAAATGAAAAGGATTAATAATCGGAGGAGCCCCCTGATTATATATAAGATATTTAGTGTTCAGCATATTCAGAATTGGTGTATGATTTTTTAGAACATATTGAACAGCTTCTATCGATTTCTTTTCGTTTAGAATATTTATAATAGCAGCATGTTCTTT
Organism: Bacteroidota bacterium; assembly: GCA_018692315.1. Taxonomy (NCBI): domain Bacteria; kingdom Pseudomonadati; phylum Bacteroidota; species Bacteroidota bacterium. The sequence continues at coordinate 7,992 of JABHKC010000034.1, forward strand.
TCCGATATAAAATTCAACTACTTCCTGAAAATTCTTAAGTTTTGCTCCATGGTAACCACCAATAGATTTATGATAATAGGATTCGCGGCTACTGATGAAAGGATTTTGCAAAGCCAGGACACGATAGTTGGTAGCAAAATTCAATTCCCTGAATATGAGTTTTTCCTTTTCAATTTTGATTTCTGAGGATTTTAGTTTCTTGTCATTTTTAAATTGACCAATTTCATCATTTATTTTTTGTTTCAGTATTGGATTTGCTTCAAGCTCATTGTTCAAAATTCCAATGTCGGCTGAAGTTGCCTGAAACGGATTTCTATATTTGTACGAATCTACCCATTGATTATATTTCCTGCCTTTCTTCTCATTATTCAAATATCGTTTATCTACGGTCCATAAATCAAAAACTAAAATAATTGCAAGGATAGCTATGAAGGCTTTTTCTTTTAGAACACGAATTATTAGCAGATAAACCAAAGTAGCCAATACTAAAATGTATAATAAACTTCTTAATACGTCAGATTTAAAAATGCTTTCTCTGGCATTTGAGATTTCACTATTTATTTCTTCAAGCTGCAAAAGTGCATTTTGATTGCCCTTATATTTATTTATTTGACTGTGATATTGTTGCACTTCATCGTAACTAAAAAAATCGAAAAAGACAGTTGGCATAACATAAAATAATATGAAAAGTCCACTTACCGAAATTGTAACATACAGGAACTTTTTCTTGTCAATTTTGTGTTTCAGTAAATGATTTAGAAACAAAATTCCTAATAGTGGAAACGACAATTGAGCAAGAATTAGCATCATTTTCGTATCACGAAATTTGCTAAACAAAGGAAAATAATTGATGAAAAAATCTGTAACACTGCTATATTTCATTGATAAAATCAGAGCTAAAACAGAAACTGAAAGTAAAGCCCATTTTATTTTATCTTTGACAAAAAACATAGCTAATATAAATAGAAAGAAAATGCTTGCACCAAAATAAAAAGCCCCTCCTGATGCATATTGCTCGCCCCAATATGAGTATTTATTTGCAATTTCGTTTTGATATTTTGACGGAACTTTTTTCATTATTTCATCATCGTAACCTAAGAGTCCACTTTTACCACCTTTTATATTAGGTATTGCTACAGACCAAATTTCGCCAAATCCTAAACTATACCTTTTAATATAGTCGCTATCTAATGCATCTGTTTTGGTGCTTTCATTTTTGTTTGCCGAAATGGTGAGTTCAGATTTTCCCCTGATTGTATGCTCGCTATATTCGTATGTTACTATCAAATTAGAAATTGTTGGTATCACTCCTAATATTCCGGCCAGAAGCAAAACACCAGAAATTTTCAGAAACTTAGGTAATAAGTTCTTTTTCAAGAAATGAAAAAACTCAACAATTAGAATTGCTAAAATCAGAAAAATCATGTAGTATGTCATTTGAATATGATTTGCCGATAAATGTAAACAAACAAAAATACTCAGCATTACCGAACCTTTCAACAGGTTTTTCCGATAAGAATAAATAATGCTTCCTATTAAGGGTGGAATAAATGAAATTGCATGTATTTTCGAATTATGACCTGTTGCAAGATATAAAATATTTAATGAAGATAAACCAAATACAATTGCTCCAATCATTGCCAGCCACGGATTTACATCAAAACATAATAGCAAGATATAAAATCCAAGCATCAGAAAAAACATATATCCAATTGGTCTTGGAATTATTTTCAGAATGCTGTCCTTCAACAAACTAACTATATTGAAATGTTTTGTTGAAATCTGATATGCCGGCATTCCTGCAAACATCGAATTTGTCCATAAAGGCTCAGAATCGTACTTTTCTCTAAAATCGGAAATTTCTTTACTCATCCCAAGAAATTGGTCAATATCCGATTGTTTCAGTAAATAGCCTTTAAGTTGAGGTGAGAAATATATACTACTAATTATTACAAAAACTAAAATTGCAACAATAGGAGGGAGGCTTTTTGAAATAATTCTTTTGTCTATTTTCATATCAAATTATTTATATAAAATATTGGCAAAGGTCGAAAATTTATATCGAATTGAATAATTTCATAATTAGTTTTTAAGCTAAATCTTTTTTTGAGGTGCTGAAGCAAAATGTTTTGATGGTAGCTATGTGTAAACTATTAGTGCAGAAGACATGAATTTCATTGCTGTCCACAATTATCAAAAGTTGTTCCAACCAAAATAATTTTAATAAAAATTATAGGCGTTGGCCGGAAAAAATGGCGGGCGGGAGTTGGCATGCGGGTTGTAGCTTCATTTTTTCTTGAGTTTTTGTTACTTTTGTGTCAAGACAAAAGTAAATGAAAGAATAATAAACAGAGCTTGATACTTCATAATTATAAGAAGAAAATTATTTTCAAGCACCTTCAAAAAAGATTTAGCCGTTTTTTAGAAACACTAATTATTAATACTACTTTTGTTGTATGTTTTAATGCTGTGTTTAAGAATTTTTAATGAAAACATTCGATTTTTTAATTGTTGGTTCAGGTATTGCCGGATTAAGTTATGCACTAAAAGTTGCTAAATTCGGTAGGGTAGGGATAATTAGTAAAACAACTTTCGACGAGACTAATACAAAATATGCACAAGGTGGAATTGCCGCTGTAACTTACCAACCAGATTCCTTCAAAAAACACATAAGCGATACTATAAAAGCCGGAGACGGATTATGTGATAATGCAATTGTGAAAAATGTAGTTTCCGAAGCACAAGAACAAATTCAGGAATTAATAAATATAGGTGCAAATTTCGACAAAAAACCAAACGGAATGTTCGATTTAGCAAAGGAGGGAGGGCATAGCGAACATAGAATATTACACCATAAGGATAATACAGGTTTTGAAATTCAGAGAGCTTTGACAGAAAAAGTAAAGAATCATCCTAATATTGAAATTTTCGATTTTTATTTCGCTATCGATATTATTACTCAACACCATTTAAATCAGACAATTACTAGAAGATTTAAGGATATTGAATGTTATGGATTATATGCTTTAAATCTAAAAACAAATCAAATTAGAACTTTTCTTTCAAAAATTGTTTTTATTGCATCCGGCGGAATTGGAAATATATACCAAACAACTACAAATCCTTCGATTGCAACAGGCGATGGTGTAGCTATGGTGTATAGAGCTAAGGGTGCAATTGAAAATATGGAATTTGTTCAGTTTCACCCAACATCATTATACAATCCGAACGAGCGTCCTTCATTTCTAATAACTGAAGCATTGCGAGGTTTTGGTGCTAAACTAAAAACTGCTAATGGAAAAGAGTTTATGCACAAATATGATAAGCGAGAATCCTTAGCTCCACGCGATATTGTTGCACGTGCTATTGATAACGAGATTAAGACACGAGGCGATGAATTTGTATATCTTGATGCAACACATCTTGATGGTGAAAAATTGATTTCGAATTTTCCCAATATTCATCAAAAATGTTTGAAACTTGGCATTGATATTACTAAAGATCTTATTCCTGTTGTCCCTGCTGCTCACTATCTTTGCGGTGGAATAGTGGTTGATGAAAACGGGTTGACGTCAATAAAAAACCTTTTTGCTGCCGGTGAAGTTACATCTACAGGCATGCATGGTGCAAATCGTCTCGCATCAAATTCTTTGCTGGAAGCTGTTGTTTTTGCTAACAGAGCTTCGAAAGTGAGTATTAAGAATATTAGTAAAATTCAAGTGCATAAGTATATTCCAAATTGGGACGATGCCGGAACTTCTCATCCTGAAGAAATGGTGCTGATTACTCAAAACCTTAAAGAACTTCAACAAATAATGACTAATTATGTTGGTATTGTTCGTTCAAATCTTCGCCTGAAAAGAGCAATGGACAGATTAGATATTATTTATCGTGAAACTGAAGACTTATTTAAAAAATCAATAGTGTCTGCAAAACTATGTGAGCTTCGGAATGCTATCAATGTTGCATATATAATAATTCGTTTGGCACTAAAACGAAAAGAAAGTAGAGGATTGCATTATACTATTGATTATCGAAGAAAAAATATAAAATAGAAATTCCCAACTAAATTTAAATTCCCATAATGTATGAAAGAAATCAAATATTCTATTTAACATAATATTAATTATAGGACAAATAGATATTATTTATTTTTAGATTATCGTTTTTCTATGAAGCAGACAAAATTTAAAGAATAAGCAACAATATATTTTTTTATCTTTGAACACAAATTTTTTAATATGAAAATAAAAAAGTATTTATTTATTGCAGTAGTTTCATCAATTATAATATTTACAAATTCTTGTAAAAAAGATGAACAGCCAGAACCAAGCAATACTGAGATAATTACAGAGAAATCATGGCATATTTCTGATATTAAATTGAGTCCAGGAATTTCGGTATATGGATTAACGATTACCGATGGTGATATGTTTATAGAAGAATGTGTGAGAGACAATCAATATACATTTAATCCTGATTATACTACAACCATGAATGAAGGAGCTACAAAGTGCGATGAGAATGCAGAGCAAGAAATTCAAGAAGGTATCTGGAAGTTTAACGAAGATGAAACCAAAATGATTTTCTCAGGTAGTGTGCTGTTGGACTCAATGGATATGGAAAGCCTTACTGCTGAAGAGTTAATTTTGTCGAGAATAGAAAGCTTACCAGATACCACTATTACTATCCCAAATTTTCCGAGTATCACCATTCCCGGAGGTGATCAGAAGTTAACAATTACATTTAAACACTAAATTATAATCATAGTAACTCCAGCTATGCTTGTTCGTTTTCATCCTCATCTGCTCCGGGTAATTCTAAAGCCTTTACAGTCTGTATAGCATTACCGGCAATCCCCTTAATTGAGCCATACATATCAATCGTATTTGTAATTACTTTTTCAATTTGTTTATCTCTTTGCTTCCAAATTCGCTGCATTGAACGTTTCTCTGTTTCCAGATCTGATTTCATCTGCGTAAAACCCTCAACTATTGCTTCAACCTGCATTCTAAATGTGTTTCCCGTTAAGAAGCTATATAACATATCCATTTTGTCACCTTTGTTTTCCTGCGAACTAATGGCAGTACTTAATTGAACAATAGATTCTCGAATGACTGCACATAATCCCTTAAATTCATCATAGTTGCAAATCCAAATACCATCTTTCAGACCCATCCTATCCATATCAGATGGCATTACTTCTGTAACCAACACCCCAATATTTGCTCCCTTTTCTCTAATGTCAGCTTTAAACTTCTCTATCCAGCTTGGTTGAAAATCCTTAGTGCGTTTACTTTCATAATAGATGGTTCCACAATTTTGTATAGAACGTGTATTAACGGTTTGAAGACAGTCCCCACCCCTTGCTCCTTTCTTTATTTCATCAATTGTATCTAAAGGAAATTGAGCAGCCAGCCATTCTTCAATTGCCAATTCCTGAACCTCGCCTTGCAATTGCATAGAACCTTGCTCCTGCTTACGTTTCATTTCTTCGGTAAGCTTTTTCTGTGCTTCTAATTGTATTTGCATTTCTTTGAAGCGCAATTCGTTTTTTTCTTCTTCCGATTTTCTGATTTTCTCTTTCTCTGAAATGAGCGTTTCATTTAGCTTCTTTTGGGCTTCTGCCTCAGTAGCTTCTTTTAATTCAGACTTTTCTCGTTTGAGTTTCTCAATTTCTGCCTTGGTTCTGTTAAGCTCCTTAATTTGTTCCGATTTCTCGTTTAGTTCTTTTTGAAAAACTTGAAATTGTTCCGATTGTTCTTCAAGAAGTTTATCTTTTAGCTTTTTTTCCATCAAGCTTTTTTCCTCTTTCAGTTTTTTATCAAAGCGTTCCTGAAACAATTCATTCTCTTGCTTTTTCTTCTGCTCAAAATCAAGTTTTTCTTGTTTTAATTTTTCTTGTTCAGCTTCGTACTTCTTCTTTTCTTCCGCTATTTGAGCTTGATACTTCTGTTTAATCTCATCTTCTAATTGATGAGCAAGAATATCTTGTACATCTATTGATGTACCGCAGTTTGGGCATTTTATTTGGGTTTCGTTTTTCATTTTATTTCTTTAATTTTTTAATTGCCTCATCAAAATCAGATAAATACTGTTTGTCTTGAATAGCACCGTGTTGAGTGGTTAGTTCCAAAATGGAACATACCACTTTTTCGTCTAATTCTCCACTTTCAAAAATATTTTTTAAATGCTTTGTTTTAGCTGGTCTTTGAACACCAAAAAGCTCAGCCATTTTTTGCTGCGTAAGCCAAAGAGTTTCGTTTTGTATAAATACCTCAAATTTTATATCGCCATTTGGGCTAGTGTATAAAAAAAACTCCTGTCTGTTTTGGTTTATATTACTCATGTTTTTTGTCAATAAAATTTGTATTATACAATTTACCATTTTGGACAGTTGTCCGGAAATTCCGGACAACTGAATTTTCATTTAGTTCACCTTCCTTAAAGATATTCCCAATATGCTCAGAGATTGTTTTTTTGCTTTTACCAAATAACTCTGACATTTGTAATTGTGTAAGCCATACAGTTTCATCTTCCAAACGAACATCTATTTTGGTACTGCCATCTTCTGTTTTATATATTAGTATTTCTGAGTTTGACATATTTACATCTTTATTTATAGTTGAAGTACATCTATTGATGTTCTGCAGTTAGGACAGTTTATTTGAGTTTGGTTTTTCATTATTTATTATAGTATTTCAATCGCCTATTGTTAAATGCTTTCATTTTACCTTCTAAAATATCAACAACAGATTTATTTATTTCTGGATTTTCAATAGCTCCACTAATTTGTGAAACTAAAAAATTATTTTCTTTATCAATATTCATTCTTATTATTTGATCAGCATCAGATACTACTGCTAAGTTTGGATTATGCGTAACCATAATTATTTGCCTTCTTTTTTTAGCTTCCCTAATATATGGAACTAATATCTCACTCACACTTTGATTGTCGAGATTATCTTCTGGCTGGTCAATGACTAAAGGTTTATCATCTTTATCAAGAATCAAATAAAAAATGAGCAGAAGTCCTCCTCTTTCACCTGGAGATAACTCTTTTAATCCTTTATTATTTAATCTGAGATTATATCTTGGATTCAAATAGTCTAAAGAAAATATATAGTTTAGAAACAATAGTTCTTTATTCTCCTTATAATGTACATCCATATCAATAATGCCATTGATAAATTGAATAACATTATCTTCATTATCAAAATCATATTTAATAGATATATCTCTCAAATAATTATTATCTTTTTGATAAAAAGCACCATATCTGTTAATATAATTGCCAAAAAAAGATTTATAGTACTCATTATCAACCTCGAAAGAAGTTTCTAATGTAATTCGTTGATCATTTGAATATTTAGATAATAATTCAGTTATAGATAATTTTATGCTATTGTAAATGTCTTGTATATCTTTTTTCTTTCTATAAATACTTATCGCAACAGCACTTCTTTCTTCCCTTTTCTCTTCATATTCAGTATTTAATTTATTTTCAATGTACAATAATTCGTTTTTGTAATGGATTAATGTATTCGGCGTGAAATCATCACCTTCAATTTCCTTTTTCTTTATTCCCCATTCCTTTACTTTTTGCTGATAATCATGAAATTCTTTAAATGGTTTTTCTAACTCTCCTTCAATTGTTAATTTCTCTTTTTTTAACTTTTCATCTTTAACCACCAAGCTGACATCTTTGCTATCCTCATCTAAAACTGATTCTTTTGAAAGAAAATTTTCAATCTTTTTTAGTTCAGCAATTTGCTTCCCTTTTTTTGCTGATATTAATTCTTTATTAAATGTTGTTTTAATTATATTTCCAATACTTAAGCCATATTTCTTGAATAGTTCATTTTTATTAGCTTTCCATTGGTCTATATAATCTTCTAATTCTTTTGTATCATCATACAATCTTTCTAATTCATGCTTTTCTATTTCATGTAAATCCTGTTTATCAGAAAGCTCCTCTATTTCTTTTTGTAGGTTATATATTTGCTCAATTAATTTTGAAATTATATCGGATTTTCCTCTTTGTTCTTCTGACAACTTTTCATCATCAGAAGGATTCTTGACAACAGTAATTTCTTCTTTAATTTTATCATGAGCATCTAATTCTTTCCGCTTTCCTTTAATTTTATTCTCAATAGAAGATTTGTATTCTGGTTTTTTCTTGTTATTTAATTCTATTATCTCAGTATTGAGTTCTCTTAACTTAATAATTAAGCCATCAATTTCATTTTTAAATAACTCTGTTTTATAATCAATTAACTCATTAAATGTATTTTTTCCTAGTTTGTCTTTATTTGCAACTCTTGAGAAAACTACATTATTTAATTCTTCTCTGAAATTCTCATCATCTTCAGTTGAACATAAGTCTTCAAAAAACTTTTGAGGGATATATTTTATTTTTTCATTATCTGTATAATCTATATTATCAGATAAGTTGCTAGATTTATTTGTTCCATCATTCCAAAATATTATTGCTTCAAAGTTTTCAGCAAAACCTCTTTTACAAAACTTACTTTTATTTAGGAAAGAGAATAGCTTATCTTTTTGATCTTTAGTAGAAACTTTAGAGTTTCCGAGTAACCCAAGAATGTCAGCAACGGCACTTTTCCCTTTTCCTTTATTTCCTATAATTCCACATAATCCATTATTAAACTCAATTGTTAAATTATCAAACCATTTTCCATTTCTTCCATTATATACAGATAAAGGTTTTATTAAAACTTTATTGAAGTATTTTGTTGGATTGTTATTTACAGTATCAATAAACTTAGGTCTTTTTCCAATATAGACTCTTTCTTCTGGTTCATAAAGTATTTGTCTTAGACCATTAAAAGTAGTATCAGCTTTAATCCAGCAATACCTTTCTAAATCAGGTTCAAATAGTTTTCCGAACTCATGTGCGTCAGATCCCCAAAGGCAAGGTTTTAATGATTTAAATTCCTTAATATATTGTTCTTCTGTTTCATATTTTCCTAAAGCCCATTGAATAGTTTTAGGATTGGATGCAAATAGAAAATTTGATTTTTGAATTATCAATTTTCTAATCATATGTTCTTGACTTGACCAATCAATATCAGATAAATCCTCATCTGGAGGCACACCAATGATGTGCTTCTCTTTAAATCTACTATCTTTAAGTTTATCTGAAATATCTTTATGCTGAACAGTTGCTTTTGACATTCCTACAAATAGGTCTTCCCCACTAAAATCAGTTTGTTCCTGTTTAAGACGTTTACCTAATTCTATTAGATTGCTTTTTTTTAATTTACGCGTATTATCCTTATCAAATGGTTGTGATTCATGAACAAAATCTAAATCATGTAAAAAATGTTCTTCAATATCACGAACAGGAACTTCATTTGAAAAAATCACATGAAAGTTAATTCGTCGATTGTTTACTAAATCGTGTAATCGAAATTCAATATTTGGAAGAATTAATATCTGTTTTATCTTATAAATTTCTTCACTAGAAAATAATTCATTTAACTTCTCAGAATTGTTTATGTATTCTTCAATAATCTTTTTATAACCATCAATTGTAAAATAGTCAGTAATACCAATTGTCGCAATATTTTTAGAAATTGCAGTTTTGAAAAGGGTTTGTACGTATAAGTCAAAATCGTTATCAAATCCATTATTTAGAACAGAATATGGTGTATGTATATGCAAATCCCATTTTCTCCAAATTGAACCTCTTGAATCATTCATATGTTTTAATTTTAGTTTTGTTCCACAATTTTAATCTCCTCCTCACTCAACCCATACAACTCATAAACCATACGGTCAATTTCAGCATCAGTTTTATCAATTTCTGCTTTTAGGGTTTGGGCTTCGGCTTTTTTTGTTTCAAAAACTTCTATCCATTCCATTTCATCCATTTTGGAGAGTTTCTCCCCTCCTACTTTTTTGATAGCTTTATTCAGTTCTTTGATGAATTCTCCAAAATCTAACTCGTGCCAGTTTTGGAGTTTTTTTTGGAGTTTTTCAATTTGGAATTGGGATTTTAAGTACTTACCAAATTTGGTTTGAGAATTTTGGAAAATTGGTTCTTGTTTCAATTTTTCATTTCCAAAATCAACAACTATAGCCTCAATTTTCTTGTCAATTTTTATTGGAATTTGATGTAGCTCATAACCACTTATCGTTGGCATCTTAAATTTATCGTTAAACCACCAGTTAATTAATCTTGAGTTTAAGAGAACTAAGATATATTTTATATTAACCTCAAGTTCATTTTCTATTACTGAGACATTTGTTGTATCAAGGCAATAGTATTGTTGATTATCATAAGTAACTAATAGCTGACCAGAACTATTCACTCGTTGAGTAATGAGTTTTTCAGGAACTTCAAAAAGTTCTTTAGTATGTGGCAAACAACCAACTTTTTCTTTCATCAAATCTGGACGATACCAAACGTACTCCCCAACAAAATCAGTTCTATACGCCTTTATATTTCTCCCTCTAATAACTTTTTTATAATCTTCATCTTTCTTTTCTAAGTATAAGAACCTTTTATCGTTACTTGTTTTAATACCTCTCGTAAATCTCAACAAATAATCTAAACGAAGACTATCTTTAAATAATTTATCTTCAATTTTTTGTTTTTGAGGGGTCCAATCAAAATTTATTATCATCTCCTCGTCATTAAATATAATACTTTTGGGTATATCTACAACGAACTTAAACTCTTCATTAAAAATTGGTACACCGATAAAATCACTACCTTTTTCACATACTATAATAACAGTTTTAACTATCGCATCATGAAATACTCCGTGTTCCAATTCAACCAAGTTATTAATTTTGTAATTATCGAAGAACAACTTACGTAAAGGTGTGAAGCTTGTTGTGCTTACCCATGTATGAGGGAAAATAAATGAAAACCTCCCATTTTGTTTTAATATTTTCGTTGCTATCTCAACAAAAAATGCATATAGATCTGTTTTGTTCTTACAAACCTTTGATGTTTTCTTAAAAAACTCTCTTTCTTCTTTAGGTAAATTAGCAAAATTCACATAAGGCGGATTTCCAATCACCACATCAAAACCACCCTTATATTCTGTTCGAAAAGCATATTCGGCAGTGCAGCACATTTGGCTTATTATTTTGTCGAGTTTTTTGTTTTCTGGTAGTCCGTGCTTTTGGCGGTTGTTGTGTATGTAGTTTATTACATTTTGCAGATCGTTTTCTCCTTTTATTATTCGTTTTCCGAATTTTTGCGTCCATAGGGAATTATATTTTTTCTTTTCGGTATCGCTACTGGTATCGATATTGCTACTACTACTACTACTACCGATATCGCTATTGCTACTACCGATACCGATACCGGACAAGGGGACATGTCCCCTTGTTGTTGTAGTCGTTATCCCATTGGCGATATTATATTTTCGGCCGCTTATTCCTTTTATTTTTCCTACTATTTTCGTTAGTTCGTCTTTTTCGCATACCAATAGCATATGAATGTGATCGCCACATATATTATACTCAATTACATTCAATTTATCTTCTTTCACAATATCTGCTATTGTTTCAGATACGAGTATTTCATTTTCTTCATCTATCCAAACGGCTTTTCCTGATTTAACATAATTATCAAACATTCGCTGCGAATATCTTGAATTATGTGTTGCAGTAGTGATGTGCCAAGCAACTTTTTCTTTTAACTTAAACACTTCGGGAAATTCCTTTTCCCAATTAAAAGCCTTCTCCCCTGCTACCTCCGGATCATCAATCAAAGAATTGCCACATTTAATATTGTTGTTTAGTATAGTCAGCTTACGACCTTTTTGTGCTGTTCTTAACCATAACGAAAGTTTGGCTATTTCTACACTTTCATCGTTTATATCAACTCCGTAAATGTTTTGTTCTAAAATTTGCGTTTCAATATCGCTTAATACTAATGGCGTTTTATGATATTGTGCGCTTAACTCATCAAGGTAGCGATGTTCTTCTATTAAAAATTCTAATGCCTGATTCAGAAAAGCACCGGAGCCACAAGCCGGGTCGCATATTTTTAAATCCAGCAACCACTCTCGGTATAATTGTAGGTCTGCAATTCCTTTGCGTGATCTTTTACTGACTTGCCCAAAACGTTCATCCGTAATATTGAGTTCAATTTTCTCTTCTTTACAGAGTTTACCAATGGTATTATCTACAATGTATTTTGTAATATATTTGGGTGTATAGAAAACACCATCTTTCTTTCGTTTAGTTTTGCTTTTGTCTATCGCCTGCCCTTCTAGTTCGGCAGTGATATTCTCAATTTCGCTAAGTGAATTCTCGAAAATGTGTCCCAAAATGTTTACATCTACTTCGCTCTGAAAATCATAGGCCGTAAGTTTTTCGGTATGTTTCAATAATATTTCATCGTCAATTTTGATATTATCCAAAATCAAATCATCTTGAAAAAGGCCTCCATTGAAAGCAAAGATTTCTGCACGACCTCCCCTTGCCGGACGGCCGGTATTGATAAAACCGAAATACTGCTTATAAATGTCATACAACATCCTGTCTTCTCCCCAATCTGTATCCTGTTTCCATTTTTCAATAATCATCGAAATTGAATTAGGCGGTAACAAACCGCTATCTTCCGAAAAGAAGATGAATAGAAAACGATCAAGCAATTTTTGTGTTTTCTTGAACAGCATGAGTTGTTCATGTTCCGGATGATTCTTGTACATGTTCTGCCACAAGTCCGTTTTAAAAGCTGAATAATCTTTGTAGAGTTGCTTGCTTATGTTTTCCTCTGCTAACAGACTATCTTCTTTTACTTTTAGCGGAACACCATTTAATAAATTATCAGCTCTTAAACACAGCCATAGTATTTTAAATTCGGTTTCGGAAAGGGTAAAAAGGTTAAACTCCAAGTGCTCTACCGAATGATGGATAAAGAAACGTAGCTTTTCAAAATTAGATGTTATAACATAAACACAAGCCGTTTGGTTGTTTTTGTAATTGAATGCCTGAACATTGATTTTATCTAAATCTTTGGTGTCGGTTCCTTTTAGTTCAATAACAGCCAATGCTTTTCCGTCTTGCAAAATAGCACCATCGCATTTTTTTGCTCCTATTTCGTTTTTTAGTTCGGTAGTTAAATTATAATTCGGTTGTGGATTTAAAGTATAGCCCAATATATTCACAAACAATTCACGCAAAAATCCTTCTTGAAACTGTTCTTCTTTGGCTAAGCTAATATTTTGTTGAATAGCCTGATTGTGAAAATAAGCTGTAAACTTTTGATAAGCAGCATTAAGCGTTTTCGTATCCTGTCCTTTTAAGTGTTTATTGAGTACTGAATTTTGAAAAAATGCCATCTAATCCTTTTGGTTTGAAGCAATCAAAAATAAAAATTATAAAAGTACTAATAATTGCAACTAAATATCTATGATTTCAAAAGAAATTATTTTGAACTTGTATCAGTATAACTTTGTAGTACACTGATTAATTTCAACTATTTAATCATTTTTACCACTATCCATAAAAAAAATCAGCGACTAAATACCAAATTTACTTTGGTTTTTAGTCGCTGACAATTTCTATAAAAAAAAATAAAACTATTTAATAATATGAATTGGTTTAATAATAATTTCACCAGTTTTTGAAATTAATCGAACAAAATAAATACCATTGGAAAATTTGCTTATATCAATCGAATGTATATTAGAATTTATTTTTTCAGAAATAATTATTTTACCAATTGAATTATAGACAACTACTCTTTCTAAAATTTGATTTTCCGATGAAATGTAAAACTCATCTCTTGCAGGATTTGGATAAATCTGTATATCATCTTTCATATTTTGATTTCCGATTCCGCTAATAATTTCAACTACAATTGTATCAATATCAGTACAAGCATATTCATTTGTAACAATTAATGTATATTCTCCTGTGCTGAACACCTCAATACTTTCTGTAGATTCTCCGGTTGACCATAAATATGATTCGAATCCGCTATCAGCATCTATTATAAAGGATTCTTCGCTTTCAATAATAGTGTCATTTCCAATAAAAACTGATGGATTTGGGTAAATTTCTAAATTTATTGAACCTTCTGCATTTCCACAATAGTTTGTTACACTAACAGAATAAGTTCCTGCAAGCATTAGTTCAATTGTCTCGCTACTTTCTCCATTTGACCAAATAAATTCTGATCCTGAATAATTTCCAGCATCAAAAATAATTGATTGCCCTTCGCAAATTCCAGTATCATTACCAAGGTCTATAAATGTAGGAAAAACATAGATATTTATTGAGGATTCCTGAGTTTTGCATTCGTTCGTTATTGTAAGTGTATATGTGTCAGCACTTAGTATATCAATTGACTGAGTATTTTCTCCGGTTGACCATAAATAGCTCAATGCAGATATTTGAGGGTCAAGGGTTAGTGAATTTCCACTACAAATAAAAGTATCGTTTCCTAAACTGAAATTTAATTCAGGAATAAAATCAATGTTTACAAAATCGAAAAAGTTACCACAAGTATTACTAATTGTAACAACATAGGCAGCCGGACTCGAAACCTCTATGCTTTGGTTAGTTTCTCCGTTAGACCATAAGTATATTTCATCTGCAAAGCCACAGTCTAAAGTTATTGTATCTCCACTACAAATTGAGGTGTCATTTCCTAAATCTAAATTTAAAGGAAAGTCAAGTTCGAGAACAATATTATCGTATGTAGTTCCACATTGGTTAGTTACAAAAACTTCGTAAAATCCGGCAGTATCAACCAATAATGTTGGAAACATTGAGCCATCTGACCATAGAACCGTTGAATTTGGGTAGCTTGCAACTAATTCTACAGCAGTGCCATAACAAAAAGAAGCATTAGTCCCTAATTCTACTACAGGAAGTGTTATTAGTGATACTTCAATTTCATCAATATATGTTCCGCAAGCATTTGTTACAGAAACACTATATATTCCACCGTTTGTTACTTCAAGCTCTTGTGAAGTTGCTATTATTGCTGAATTTGGAAGAAGAGACCATTGATAATTGTATCCACTATATCCAGGGTCGAGAATAATAGAATTTCCAGTACAGAGATTTTGGTCGGCTCCAAGATTTATTGAAAGTGTATAGTCAAATTCAACATTGATTTCATCAACTTCAATACATTCTCCTCGTGTAACAGTAACTGAGTATGTTCCTGAACTATATACTGTAATAACATCAGTGGTAGCTGTTGTTGACCAAAGGTAAGAATCTGCATTTGGGACAGTCAGACCAATAGTTTGAGCTTGAGTTATACAAATATTTTCAAGATCAACGCCGAGATCTAATTCCATATCATTAAATGAAACGGTAATTGTATCGGTGTGTCCACAAGAATTCTGAATATTTGGAATTTCTACCCAATAAGTTCCTGGTTTATCAACTGTATAATTAGGTCCAGTACCGGAATTTCCCATATTATCGTGCCAAACATAAATTGCACCTGTATTTGTACCTCCATTTGTAGCGTCTAATAATAAAATGTCGTCAGAACATAAAGTTGTGTCAGGTCCGAAATCGACAATATAAGTTGGTAAAACTTCAAAAGTAATGGAAGTATCGTATGGGCAACCATAGCTGTCTGTTACAATAAAATCGACTGATTGAATTCCTGTATCAGGTTCTAAAGTAACTGTTCCACCATTGCTCCCAATTAGAAATTGTGTACTCACATCCCACATTAGCGAAGGGTAATCAGGGCTAAATGTCCAATTAGCCGGGAGAATATTTGGATCGAAATTTATTCCCCATCCAAAAATATATCCATTATCAGAAAGAAGATTGTCTGTAACTTCTATGGTCCATGCTCCATTCAAAGGACACCCTATCAAATTCGTAAGTGGATCAATAGAAGCATAACTTCCTGAAGGTAAGGTGCTATACGAACCAGATTCAGCATTCATTGTTCCATAAGTTGGATTTGCCGACCAGCAATAATCCCAACCAATTCCAGGATTTAAATCAGTATCTACATCAATGGGTTCGCCCAAAAATGTTCCGCCTCCACCCGGATAAGATTTCAATACAACAGATTGTCCATTTGGGCAATCTATAGTAATATGTAAATCGCCAAGGTACGAATGCTCCATATTTGCACAAATTCCGAGAATATCGTTTGCACTTGTCAATGTTTGACCTGTAGCAAAGGCATCGAAAATTAGAGAAGTTGTGTAAGAGGCTCCACTCCCATCTGGCAAAAATGTTGTATCTGCCCAATTTAATTCTGCAGAAACTTCCCATGGACTTGGATTGACTTGACCTATCAGTTGCAATTGATCACCATGACAGATAACAGGGTCGGAAACCATAGTGCCCACAAATGTAGGATCGGTTGCTACACGAACTCTTAAGCCTAAATCGTTTGAGCTAACACAGCCATTTTGGTCTGTTACAGTCAAATCGATGTTATATCCTCCAGGATCATTAAATATTACTGTTTCAGATTGTGAACTCCCGATTGTTCCGTTCGAGAAATCCCATTCGAAAGACGAGTTTAAATTGCTTTGATAATAAACTGCATTATTCTCAAGGAAAATACCGGTTCCAACAAAAGTTATAGCATCGCCAGGACATATATCAATATAATTATTTGCAGCGGTAGGAATTGAAGATTGAAGACCAACATGAATAGTTTGGCAGGGTGTAGCACAACTTATAGCAGCCTCCCAACCAATTGAACTGGCACCGGCTCCTGATGTAAACTCGAAAGTTAAACAGCCCGAAGGATTTGTAGCAGAAGCAATAACACCCATTCCAACAGGTGAAAACACATCGCCAAAAGTTCCAAAACTTGGTGCCGCCGTAGTGGTTCCATTAAAAACTTGCAACTGGTCTCCACTTGAAAGACTAAACAGCGAAAAATCGAAAGAAATGGCTGTACCTGCAGTTGCAGGACAAAAGGTTGTAATCAAACTTTCGCCCGGTGCGTAGTTGCCACCTGCGCCTCCGCTATCAAAAAATGTTCCGCTACATGTTGTTACTGTCTGGCCATTGTAGGTATCCATCTCATAACTTGTTTGCGAAAAACTAATAAGTGAGTAAAAAACAATTATTGAGAGAAATAATATCTTCTTCATAGTATTTTATGTATAAAAATTTCAGATAATTATATTTATTTTTCTTGCGATTCGTCTATTAAACCATAAGATCGACGATAGTCATTATATTTTTCGAACAATTCTTTGCCCGAATAAAAAACAATCATTTTTTGAGTGTTTCCAAGACGGAAATATGTAATTTTCTCGAAATCGAGTTTAATATCATATTTCAGGACATTTACACATTTTATATCTTGATCGTTTCCTAAATCTAAACTTTCCAATTTATTTACAAATTCTTGCTTTTCCGCAGGAAGATCTACAACATAATATGAACTATCAAGAAAAAAGTTATAATACATTATTAATGAAGGATTTTTTTCTTGCAGCATTTCGATATACGAGTTTTCAAAACAATCAAAGAGACGATTGTCCGGAGAAAATATATCTGAAGATTTGTTTTGTGCTGTAGCAGATATGTCTATTATCAGCAAACACAATAGTATAACACTGAAAATTACACCTTTAGGTTTTAACATCATACAAAATTTTATTATTACTTAGTTCGTAAAAGTATTACATTTTTATCAAAAAAATTAATTCAACGAATTGAAGACGATATTAGGGATTATAAGTTGCATAAATCCTAAATCGATATGAATGATTTATCGATTGTTTTTTTAATGAATTCAGTAGAAAAAGAAAAGGGCTTCATAATGAGTGCTATTCCTTATCGATTCAAAAACTTAATAATTCGAATTAGTTAAGCATATTTTTTTTTAATAAAACTAGACCGAGTAGTCTATTAAAAAAAAAATTGTATTTTAGCAAAAAATTAGATTATTAAATTATGAGGAAACAACTTTTACTTTTGAGTTTGATTTTCACAGTGCTTCTGGCAAACTCGCAAAACAAATTTATCTCCTTTAACAAGGAAACAAACAGTTTTTCTGATACTGAACCCCTTCGAGCGATTAATGATAATCACTCAGATGGAATTTCGATAGACTATAAATTTTCTTCCTTTTCTGTTGCAACAAAAGAAGAAATTAGCAAAAATTTTCAAATGATAAGTTTAGAAGGCTTTACTCATATGAAAAATGTTGGGAAGCCTGCCCTACCCTGCCACAACGATTTAGTAGCAATTCCTATAGATGCAAAATACGAAATAGAAATTGTAAAAAAATCCTTTATCAGCAAAAATGGTTATCAGATTTATCCGGCACTAAAACCAGCTCTTGATACTCGTGGAGCGAAAGAACCGGAATTTGAAATTGACGAGGATTTTTATGCAAAAGATATTTTTTATCCTGAATCGCCGGTTGAGATAGTCGAAATTATACAAATAAGAGGAATGAATATTGCAGTTGTTCAAATAAGACCAATTCAATATAATCCGGCAAGAAACGAAATTAGAATATTTTCAGAAATAGAATATAAAGTGAATTTTTCCGGAGGAAAAAATTTTCTGAATCATTCAATTCATTCCGATTTCTTCAAGAAAAATTATGCGAATACTTTCGTAAATAAAAATAGCATTAAAAATGAGATAAAAGAATTTCAGGACAGTAATGTTAATTTGGACAAAAGTTTAAATCCATCAAAAAATTACTTGATATTAACCATTTCGGAATATTTCATGGCTGCACAAAAACTTGCACAATGGAAGCGGCAATTAGGATATTCTGTAGAAATAATTCTCAATAACAATTGGTCAAGCACTTCCGTGAAAAACGAAATTCACACACGATATAGCTTGTGGGATCCAAAACCTGATTATTTTTTGATTATTGGAGACCATGAAAATGTTCCCGGACAAATAGTTTCAAATTTTGCAAGCGATCTTTATTATGCATGCATGGATGGTGCTTCTGACTTTACCCCAGATATGGCATATGGACGAATTTCAGTGAAATCGGGAGCAGAGGCACATTTAGTTGTTGATAAAATAATTAATTATGAAAAATACCCGGTAACAAATGCAAATTTCTATTCCAATGCTTTAAATTGTGCATACTTTCAAGAATCGAGTACCAATGGATATGCCGAACGCCGATTTGCACAAACCAGCGAAGATGTTTACGATTATATCAGTAATAATACTACAATAAATGTAACAAGAGCATATTACACAGGATCTAATGTCGATCCAACAAACTGGAACAATGGTTTATACTCGGCAGGCGAACCACTACCAAGCTACCTTTTGAAACCAACTTTCCCATGGGATGGAAATGCTACACAGATAATAAATGAAATTAATAATGGAGTTTTTTATGTTTTGCATCGCGACCATGGTTTTGAAAACGGATGGGGAGATCCATATTTCGATAAAACCCATATCGACAATTTAACAAACGGAAGCTTATTGCCAGTTGTATTTAGTATTAACTGCTTGACAGGCAAATTTTTGGAAGACGAATGCTTTTCAGAGAAATTTCTTAGGAAAGCAGATGGTGGAGCAGTTGGAGTTTTTGGCCATGCGGAAGTTAGCTATAGCGGATATAATGATGCTCTGGCAATTGGCTTTTTTGATGCCATTTGGGCAAACCCGGGAATGATTCCTGAATTTACAGGCTCTGGCGGAATTTCAAATCCGAACTATACTGCCCATGATCCTATAGTAACAATGGGAGATGTCAAAAATCATGGACTTTTAAGAATGACAGAAACCTGGGATATTAATCAAACAACAAGCGAACTTATCCACTATTTTGGCGATCCGGCAATGAAAATGTGGACAGAAATGCCAATACAAATTACAGCTACAAACGATACTTCGGTAGTTTGTGGGACTATAGCTTCACTGTCTATTTCGAATTGCTCATGCCTTGATGCTATCGCAACTTTTGTTGTGGACGACGAATTAATTGAAACAATCCAATTAGTAAATGGAGCAGGAACAATAAATTTAGATCCTATTGCCGGACAATTGGGTTTGCTTACCATCTCGAAGCACAATTTTAAACCTTATGTCGATACAATTACGATAGTTGGAGATTGCCCAAAAGCAAAATATTTTATCGGTGAAAGCATGTTTTGTCTTGCCGATAGTGTAAGCTTTTTTGATAGCTCGACAGGAAATATTACTTCATATGAATGGGATTTTGGAATAGACGCTATTCCTGCAACAAGCACAGTTTCAGGACCTCACAATATCCAATATCTTTCGTCGGGCGATAAAATAATTACATTAACTGTAGTTGGACCAGGAGGCTCCGATTCTGTTTCAAAAACTATTGCAATAGACGAAAATTGCAAATTCTATGTACCTGCAAGTGGTGTTAATTCATCGGATTTCTGTTTTGGAAAACTTTACGATAATGGCGGCGATGGAAATTATACAGACAACACATACGGTACTTTCATAATTCAACCCGATGGAGCCTCAAGCATAGTGTTAGATTTCAGTTCATTTCATTTCGAATTAGATTTTGATACTCTATTTATTTACGATGGCGATATTTCTCTTGGGAATTTAATTGGTGGCTATACAGGAACGTCTATGCCAAATGGAGGAACAATAGTTTCGACATATGGTTCAGTAACTTTAATACAAAAAACAGACGCTGGCGTAACCGAATCGGGCTTCGAATTAGATTGGGGATGTAATTATCCGAATACGCCACCTTTACCGGATTTCTTATTTTCAAATGAAGAAAGTTGCGATGGTATAATTGAATTTATGGATGCTTCAATGAATGGACCAACAGAATGGTTGTGGAATTTCGGAGATGGTACGTTTTCTACACTTCAAAATCCACTGCATGTATATAACACGAACGGGATTTTTGATGTAACACTTATCAGTATAAATAGTTTTGGCAGCGATACTATTATAAAATCACAAATTATAATTATTGATCGTCCGGAATTGCCCGTGATTGAAGATATCGCCGTCTGTAGCGAAGGGCAAGTAACTTTTTCGGCAAATGCCAGCGGAATTGTTAATTGGTATTCAGATTCGCTCGCTACAAATTTCCTTGATACAGGTTCTTCATATACCTCACCATTTTTAATTGAAACTACTAGTTTCTACGCAGAGAATGTAGTTGAGGCTGCGTCTCAATTTGGTGGGAAATTTGACAATTCCGGTGGTGGTTCTATGTTTACAGCAAATGCTTCTCATTATTTGGTTTTTGATTGTTTTGCACCCACTATCCTAACTTCTGTAAAAGTTTATGCAGATGGCACTTCAAATAGAATTATTCAACTTAGAGATGCAAATTCAATAGTTCTTGAATCAACATCAATTTCAATTCCTGATGGAGAAAGTAGAATTACTTTGAATTGGGAAATTCAGCCAGGAACCAACTATCAGTTAGCCGGACCAACTTCCCCCTCCCTTTATAGAAACAATAATGGAATAAACTATCCATATGATATTGGTGATTTAATAAAAATAAAACATAGCAGTGCATCAAGTAGCCCTTATGGCTATTATTATTTTTTCTACGATTGGGAACTAAAAGGTCAAGATTGTTATAGTCCTCTTACTGAAGCTACCGGACATGTCTTTATTAATATGCCGGTTTGTGATTTTGATTACATTTCAGTTGATACGTTTGTAACTTTCAATAATTTATCAAGCGATTGTTTCAATGTTCTTTGGAATTTTGGTGATGGAACATTTTCAGAGCTTGAAAATCCGGTACATACATTTGCTGAAGGAAATTATACCATTGGCTTGACAGCTATAAATCCATGCGGAAGCGATTCCATTACAAAAGAAATTGAAATAAGTATTGGCAGCAATATTGCAGAGCTTTCAAATATTTCAGAAATAAAGATTTTTCCAAATCCTGCAAAAGAGCAGGTCAATATTAGTTTTAATTCTCGCTCCGAGCAAAATATAGAAATTGGAATTGAAAATATTATTGGTCAATCGATTTTTAATAAAATTTTAAAATCCTATAATGGGGAATTTTCCGAAACTATCTATACAAGAAATCTACCAAAAGGAATATACATTCTGGGAATAAGATCAAACAACTTTAAATCTACCAAAAAAATTGTAATTCACTAAAACATTACCCAACTGAATAGCATAAATTGAATTACAAATTACCAAAAGCGTAGAAAATAAATTCTACGCTTTTTTCTTTTAAAAAATATGTGAAATCTTTTTCAACACAACTCATACAATCACCCAAAACTACGCTCACGCTAACATATAGTCGGTGTGATTAAAAAATAACAAGATAACTATTTAGAAAGTTTAACTCAGCTCGCACGGATTTGCAATCCGTGTAGATATTTCCGTGAAATTTCAATAAAATTTTCAATTTTGAAAAAAGAAGTGAAAACTATTCTTACATTTGTTTGGAGAATACATAGATATAACCGCTTCTTTGTCCAATATTTTTTTGCCTCAGTCCTGAAGGAAGAAAATATTGGACAAAAAAGCTAGATTGTAAGAAATATAGTTAAATTCGATAATATGTATTATGGTAGTAAATCTTTCACTTTTCAAAAACATTGAGGTAATAAACAATCTTGAAAGTGTTTTGCAACAAATATCTAATTTATATAATGCAATGTAACAAACCGATTTGTCGGGAAATCATCCTTTAGGACAGAGGCAAAATTTGCCGACAAATCGGTTTGGGGTCAAAACAATATGGATTTCTGAATAGAGAACTTTCTATACATTGGCTAAGCGAAGTTTTCAAACTTCGCTTTCTAATAACTACAATTTCATTTTTTCAAACAAAACCAAAAAACTATTCCTACATTTGTTTTGTGAATACTGAGATTAGAACATACAAATGCCTGGTGGAAAATAGCTATTTTGGACATGCGAATTGCAAATCTGCACGAGCTGGGAATCAATAAATATTGCAAGGTAATGAAAAATCGATTAGTCATAATGGTAGTAATTCTTCTCTTGGCAATTGCCTTTAATTATTGTGCTTCTAGTAAATATTTGTGGTATAAAGCTGTTCGGAATGTAGGCATTGTTGAAATATCACAAGATAGTATTTTGTATTTCTATCCTCAAAAATGTAGCATGAAGGTAGCAAAAGGAAAACTTAAGAAATTGGACAAAAAGCAACTAGTTTTTATTTCTGAGTTCAATATAGACTCAGCAGATATTTTTGTTAATGAAGATACTAAAACTTCAAACCTTAGGTATTTTAATATGAAAAATTCCAATAATTATCTTGGTAAATTTGGAGCTTATGGATATGTAGATGAGTATAACAAATTCACTTTAGTAATTAACAATAAGGACAGATATGAAATTAGAGATTCATTGGCTCTAATGTATTATAATGACATTAAGAGCCTTTATATAGAATATGAAACGTTTAGGCCTGTTGACAATAATATACTTAAAACAAAAGAATACTATGTTAAAAATAAAAATGCTAATTATTTCAATATTGAGACTGATTTTAGCGATTATTTTGTATATGCAGAAAAAAGAATTGACACTCTAGAATTTCTCCCATTCTATCGTTTAAAAATAAATGACATGGTTTTTCGCCGTGTATTTAATGTTAAAGAATCACAATTATTTCATGATCGTTTTGTTTATTAATCCGTCAGCATGAATTTGCAATCCGTGTAGATATTTCCGTGAAATTTCAATAAAATTTTCCATTTTGAAAAAAGAAGCGAAAACTATGCCTACATTTGTTTGGAGAATACTTAGATATAACCGCTTCTTTGTCCAATATTTTTTGCCTCAGTCCTGAAGGAAGAAAATATTGGACAAAAAAGCTAGATTGTAAGAAATATAGTTAAATTCGATAATATGTATTATGGTAGTAAATCTTTCACTTTTCAAAAACATTGAGGTAATAAACA
>JABHKC010000035.1 GCA_018692315.1 Bacteroidota bacterium
CTTTCTATAGCTATGCCATGGCAGATGGTATCTTTAATTATCTGTTTGATAATAAATATGGGCTAATTTATAAAACTAAACCCAAAATCCCTGATAGCCAGCTATCTATAATTTGGGAGGAAAATTGAGGAAACTTCAGATATATATTTCTATTGTTTAACAATCTTATAATACACTACTTGAAAATTTGCGTCCTTCATATTAGTAATATTTTGGTTTGTACAATACAAAAAAAATATTCATACAAAGATAAAAGTATTTTGTGTTTCAGCAAACAAGAGCTGCCTATTTCTTATATAAAAAAAGCCCCAACAATTTGGAGCTTTTTTAGTTTCTTTATTTTATAATCAATTTCGGTATTATCATCCAAAATCGTCAAAATCAACCATTTCGTCCGGAACACCGAGGTCATAAAGCATTTTGTTTATGGCATCGTTCATCATTGGAGGTCCGCACAAATAGTATTCTATTTCTTCCGGTTCTTCGTGTTTGCTCAAATATTCATCGTAAATTACCTGATGTATAAAACCTACATGTCCGGTCCATTTATCTTCTTCTAATGGTTCCGAAAGTGCTATTTCGAACTTGAAATTTGGAAATTCTTTTTCAATTGCACGGAAATGTTCTTCGTAGAAAACTTCTCGTTTCGAGCGTGCTCCGTACCAAAACGTTGCTTTTCTACCGGTTTTTACTGTATGATACATATGGAAAATGTGCGAACGCATAGGAGCCATTCCTGCACCTCCACCAATAAACATCATTTCGTTTTCTGTTTCTTTAATAAAGAATTCTCCGAAAGGACCGGAAATCATAACCTTATCGCCAGGCTTTCTTGAGAAAATGAATGAAGAACAAATTCCTGGATTTACTTTTGCAAATCCTCCTAAGTTTCTGTCGAAAGGTGGTGTTGCAATACGAATATTAAGCATTACAATATTTCCTTCGGCAGGATGATTGGCCATGGAATAGGCACGATAAGTTGGTTCAGGATTACTCATTTTTAAATCGAACATTTTGAATTTTTCCCAATCGCCACTATATTCCTCTTCAATTTCCATATCTTTGAAATCTACATCGATCTTAGGTACATCAATTTGAATATATCCTCCTGAACGGAAATCTAAAGTTTCGCCTTCCGGTAGTTTTACTACAAATTCTTTAATAAATGTTGCAACATTATAATTAGAAACTACCTCGCATTCCCATTTCTTAATTCCCATAATTTCTTTAGGAATCTTTATTTTCAGGTCTTGTTTAACTTTTACCTGACAGGCCAACCTGTATTGTGCTTGCTGTTCTTTTCTGGTGAAATAAGGCTTTTCGGTTGGCAAAATTTCACCGGCTCCTTCAGTAACCTGACATTTACACATTCCGCAAGTTCCACCTCCACCACATGCCGAGGGCAACAAAATTTTGTTGTTTCCTAAAGTTGCGAGCAAAGTGTATCCCGGATCTACAACAAAATCTTTATCTTCGTTTATGTTTAATGTAACTTCTCCCTGAGGGGTGAGTTTAGCTTTTGCATAAAGTAAAATGATTACTAAAAATAGAATTACAACTAAAAAAGCAACAATACTAACTGTCATAATTGTCGATAATCCTGCTTGGGCGCTTAATAAAATCATCTTTATATTTTTTATTTATTATTTTTTTTTATTGTCCTGATAGCTATCGGGATTTTTTTGGATTATTTATACCTTAATTTATTCAAAACTTATAGTTTTATTCCCATAAAAGTCATAAAAGCAATTCCCATCAAACCTGTAGCAATGAATGTAATTCCTAATCCTCTTAGTGGTGCCGGTATGTCTGAGTAGCGTATTTTTTCTCTTACGGCAGCAATTCCAACAACTGCCAAAAGCCAGCCAAGACCGGAGCCTAAACCGAAAACCGATGCTTCAGTTATTGAATTATATTCACGTTCTTGCATAAACAATGCACCTCCGAGAATGGCACAGTTTACAGCAATTAGCGGCAGAAAAATTCCAAGTGCTGCATATAAAGCCGGTGCAAATTTTTCAACTATCATTTCCACAAGTTGAACCATTGAGGCAATTACAGCTATAAACATAATAAAACTTAAAAAGCTTAAATCGATATTAAGTGCAGAATCTCCAAGTATCCACTCTAAAGCTCCTTTTTTCAACATATAGTTCTCTATCAAATAATTAACAGGAACTGTAATTCCAAGTACAAAAATAACAGCAATCCCTAATCCTGTTGCCGTTTTTACCGTTTTTGAAACTGCAAGATAGGAACACATACCGAGAAAGTATGCGAATATCATATTATCTATAAAAATAGATTTGACGAATATATTTAGTAAATTTTCCATATCGTTTTTTTATTATTCGTTTATGCTTCAATCAATTCTTTGGTTCTTGCTCTTTGAATCCAAATTATTATACCAACAACTATAAGTGCCATTGGAGGTAATATCATCAGACCATTGTTTGCATATCCCATTTCGTAGAAACTATCAGGAATAACCTGAAATCCCCAAATTGTTCCTGAGCCAAGCAATTCTCTGAAAAATGCTACAATAATTAAAATTATTCCATATCCGGCAGCATTTCCCAAACCATCGAGAAATGAAGGCCAGGGTTTGTTGCCAAGAGCAAATGCTTCAAGACGACCCATAATTATGCAGTTGGTGATAATTAAACCTACAAAAACAGAAAGTTGTTTGCTAATTTCATATACAAATGCTTTTAAAACCTGATCGACTAATATTACCAAAGAGGCAATTACAACAAGCTGAACGATAATTCTAATTCGTGCAGGAATTGTATTTCTCAATAAAGAAATTATAACATTTGCAAATGCAAGAACAAATAGCACAGAAAGCGACATTACAACTGCCGGTTCTAATTTTACTGTAATGGCAAGTGCCGAACAAATTCCAAGAACTTGAATTGTAATAGGATTGTCAATATTTATTGGTCCTGTTAGTAGTTTGACATCTTTTGAGGAAAGTAAACTCATTTTTATTTTGGATTTATATTAGTAAAATTGAAATTTTATAATCTTAATTTTTCTTTTTTTTCAAAAAAGTTTCGAAATTTATTAAGCAATCTTTACTTAACATATCTTGAAGTGCGACACTAGTAATTGTCCCGCCTGAAATTGCATCAACACCATGAACTAAATCGCCGGCATTTTTTGCTGCTCCTTTTCCTCCTTTATAAACTTTTATTGAGACAAAATTACCTTTATCATCAAACAATTTTTTTCCTTTAAAAGGGTCCTGGAACCATGCTTGATTGATATCGGCACCCAAACCGGGAGTTTCTTGTTTGTGGTCGAAAACTGCACCGAATATTGTATTATAATCCTCTTTCAAAGAAATGTACCCCCAGATTGGACCCCATAGTCCTTTGCCTCTAACAGGGATTATTATATTTTTGCTTCCATCATCTTGTGTACATTCGAAAACCGGCAAAGTCATTTTTTCTTTATCGAGACTTAATTCTTTTTTCAAATTTATATTAAAAGCATCGCCACTTTTATCATTCCCGTTATGCCCGATTGTAAAACTTTTGGTAATATATTTTGTGAAATTACTTTCGGCAGTCTCAACTGTACTTTCTATACCTACTGATGATAGAATATTTTGCATTTTTTCTATCCTGACATTTTGTTCTTGATAGGGTTGAAGTTTGATTGCTGTGAACGAAAGAATTGCTGCAACTACTACAACCAGACCGGATGCATACAGAAATATGTATAAATTACTGTTTGTATTCATTTTATTATATTTTTAGTCTTTTAAGTCTTTTTTTAACATTTCCACGTACAATATAATGATCGATAAGTGGAGCAAAAACGTTCATTAGTAGAATTGCAAGCATCATTCCTTCGGGATATGCAGGATTTAAAACTCTCACTATCACAGCTATAAAACCAATCAGAAAACCATAAATATATTTTCCTTTTTCGGTTTGAGCTGCTGTAACAGGGTCGGTTGCCATAAAAACAGCACCAAAAGCAAATCCTCCAAGAAAAAGGTGCTGATAAAATGGAATTTCCATAAAAGGATTAACTGCAAAGGCATTAAATAATAATCCCATTACTGAACCTCCTACAAAAACTGATAGCATAATTTTCCAACTTGCAATTCCTGTATAAAGCAAAAATACTGCACCAAGCAAAATTGCAAGTGTTGAAGTTTCTCCAATAGATCCTGGGATAAAACCAAAAAACATATCGCTTGTGGATAGTTGGATACTTTCTGTAGCTGCAGCAGCTTCTGCCAGAGGCGTTGCACCAGAAAATCCATCAACTACTCCTTCGCCTTTTTCAAGACCTGATACCCAAATTTTATCTCCTGACATCTTTGAAGGGTAAGCAAAAAATAGAAAAGCCCGTGCAGTCAAAGCCGGATTTACAATATTCATTCCTGTTCCACCAAAAACCTCTTTTCCAATTACTACTGCAAAAATTGTGGCTACTGCAATCATCCATAATGGTGTATCAATAGGAACAATAAGAGGAATTAAAAGTCCCGAAACTAAAAATCCTTCTTCAATTTCATGACCTTTTATAAACACAAAAATAAATTCTGTTCCCAAACCTACAACATATGAAACAACTATTATTGGAAGCACTTCGAGAAAGCCATACCAAAAATTCTGAAACAGACTTGACTCTTCGCCTAAAGAGGCAAAATGCCAGGCACCAACATTCCAGCAACCAAACAATAGGGCAGGAATAAGAGCTATAACAACCATGCTCATGGTTCGTTTCATATCCATTGCATCTCTAATGTGGCTGCCTTTTTTTGTAACATCTCCAAGTACGTAGAGAAATGTTTCAAAACTTTCGAAAACTGGAAGCCATTTCTCGTATTTGCCACCCTTCTCGTAATTGGGTTTTATTTTATCGAGATATTTTCTAAATGAATCCATTTTATATTGATTATTTTATATTTACTTTTTTTCGATTGATAATTGATAATTCTCCCAATATCTATTGGTATTATAATTATGAAACCTAATTCATTTCTTTTATCATAATGTTTAGTCCATTGCGTACTATTTCCTGAACATTAATTTTTGAGGTACATACAAATTCGCACAAAGCAAAATCTTCTTCTGCAATTTCATAAATTCCCAGTTCTTCCATCTGGTCGATGTCTTCAATTATTATTGCTTTAAGCAAATGTTGTGGTAAAATATCCATTGGGAAAACTTTGTCGTACTCACCTGTAACCACGAAAGAACGTAATCCTCCTTTCATATTTGTGTTTAGAGCGTATTTTCTTTTGGGGGTCATCCACGAACAGAAAGTACGTGAAACACTAAATTTTCCAAATCCGGGCATTCCCCATCCAAGTAGTTCTGCTTTATTTCCTTCCGGAATAACACTTATCATTGAGTCGTAAAAACCAACAAATCCTTTCATAGAGATTAGTGATCCGGTGAGTACATTTCCGCTGATAATTCTATTCTCATTTTCCGAAATATTGTTTGCAATAATTTTATCAATTGATGCACCCAGCATAGTTTCAAAGTATTGGGGCTTTTTAACTTCTGAACCCACCAAAGCAACTGTTTTTTTTGCATCCAATTTGCCATTGGCAAAAAGTCGTCCTATCATGGCAAGCTCTTGTGGATTTATGTACCACACAACTTCACCTTTGTTTATAGGGTTTAGATGATGAATCTGGATTCCTACATTTCCAGCAGGATGTGGACCTGAAAAGTAATTTATATCAACATTTTTAAGCTTTGAAAATACAGATTCTGAGTTTTCAGATTTTAAGTTCAAATATATTTTACCTTCAGTAAGTTTTGATAAAGCATCGATGCCGCTTTGTAGATTTTTCTCTTCAGCTTTCAATATAAAATCGAAGTCGGGAGCAAGAGGTGCTGTATCGAAACCAGAGATATATATTGCTTTTGGTTGATCTGCAGGATTTGCAATTATCGAATATGGACGCTGGCGAACAAACGGCCATAATCCACTTTTTAATAAGTTTTCAATAATTTCTTCTTTCGAAAGTTGTATTGGATTGCCTTGTTTGAATTCTTCGTATAGAATTGTTTCATCGGCTTTAACAACAATTTCGAGCAATCGCCTGCGTTCGCCTCTGTTTATTGCAACCACCTTGCCACTTACCGGCGAAGTAAACATAGCTTCCGGTCGATTTTTGTCGAAAAACAAGGGACTGCCTGCTTTCACTTCGCTATCAATTTTTACTTTAAGTTTTGGTGTTATGCCTTCAAAATCGGTTGGCTTTATGGCAAAAAATTCAGTGTTCGAAATAGGGGAGATTGTCTTCTCCGGTTTGCCTTTCAGTTTAATATCTAAACCTCTTTTTATTCTAACAACTTTCGTCATTTTTTTTATATTAATTTCAATACAATTGCAAAAGTATATTATTTTTATTGTTGCACAAAAATATATATATCAGTTTTTTTTAGTTTTTGGTATTGTTTTACCGAAATCCCATATTATCAATTCGTTAATATGTTAATATATAGATATTTTTATAATTCAATTTGTGCTGTAGAACATAAAATATTTGTTTGTTTTTTTTCAAAATAATAGTTAATTTTTACTTTTTATATTAAAATAAAATCTTGAAAGTTTTAATGTTATAGGATTTCAAAAATATTATATCGAAAAACTACAAATTTGTTTATGTTTGATTTTTATTTTTTTGTAAAATTTATGATAGAAATTGTCAATTTTTCTAAGTTCAAAGCTTCTGTATCAACATTTTTATTTTGTACAGTTTTTTTATTCTATACAGGTCAGCAAGAAGGTTATGCTCAAGAACTTACAGATAGCGATTCTGTTCCGGAGTTTTACAACGACAATTTTTTAAGGTATTCCGATTTTGTTTATAAAAATAGTATCAAAACAGTAAAAATTCACCGTGAAGGCTGGGATTTGTCCCACCCAATAATCGAACTGAATGGTGAAGATAAAATACTTTTAAGTTTTGATGATTTACGTGCGGAAATTGCTGATTTTTCGTATAAATTAGTTCATTGTAATTCAAGATGGGAGCCTTCCGATTTGATGTCTTCAGAATTTATTGAAGGTTTTGAGGAAAATCAAATTGAAGATTATGAGTTGTCTTTCAACACTTTTCAGAAATATACTCACCATTGGCTCACCATTCCTAATGAAAATATTAAAGCTACAATTTCAGGAAACTATATTATTAAGGTGTATGAAGATTTTGATGAAGAGAATCTGGTTCTTAGCAGACGCTTTATGATTACTGAAAACAATGTAAATATTGAAGCTGAGGTAAAACAATCCTCAATTATCGATTTGCGAAAAAGCCATCAGGAAATCGATTTCAAAATCAGACCAGGCATTTCGCTGAGCGATCCTTATAGTGAAATTCAGGTGGTTCTGATGCAAAACGGGAGATGGGACAATAAAATAGACAATTTGAAACCACTTTTTATTAAGGACAATTTGCTAATTTACGATTACGACGAAGACAATTCTTTTGCAGCAGGAAGCGAATTTCGCTATTTCGATATAAAAAGTGTTCGTTACCAATCTGATAGAATAAAAAGCATACTATTCAAAAAGCCATTCTACCATGTCGATTTGTTGGAAGATCATAAAAGAACTTTCAAAGTTTATTTTTACAATAAGGATATAAATGGCAAATATTTTATTGATATACAGGAAGCTGTGAACAAAGAAATTGAAGCTGACTATGTTTATGTAAATTTCACTCTTCCATTTGATGCACCTGTGGTAAATGGTAATTTGTATTTATTCGGATTGTTATCAGACTGGTCGTTCAGTAACACGAATAAAATGAAATACGACTACGAAAAAAAGGCATACACTCTCACAATGTTTTTAAAACAAGGCTATTATAATTACGAATATGTGTTGCTCGAAGATGGTGAAACAGCCGGAAATGTAAGTTACATTGAAGGTAGCCACTACGAAACCGATAACGACTATTTGATTTTGGTATATTTAAAAGGTATAAATGAACGATACGACAGGCTCTTAGGAATTAAAATTATTAATTCTATGAAGAGATTTTAGGATGAAAAATTCTTAATCTCTACTTGATTTTTTGAATATCATTTTTACATTATCTGCAGCTTGTATAAGGTTTACGACAAATCTCTACTTGTATAATAATTAAAACGAGAAGAGTTTGAATAGGCTCTAATGAAATTCGGGATATAGGAAAAGACCTGTAAAAGAACCCTAAAAAGGATTTAGAATATGCAGTAAAGTTTGGGATTATGAAAAATGAAAAAACACTTTCAAAATCCTGAATTGTTGAACTCCGGCTGGAGTTCTATTATGCAAGTGGCAAATTTACAATAGCTTATACCGGAAGTACAAAGATTTCAGCTCAAGGGTATTTATAAAAACAAACCTGATATATTTTGAAAATTGAACTTTGGTTCATTTTTTTTGCATGTTATTATAAAAATAATGTTAAAAATAATATTTAAAGTTTTTTTTTTCTTTTTAAGAAAAATATTATTTTTACTGATTAATATTTGAATTTAATTGATGAATAGATGAAATATGCTGATAAAAAACTGCTTCATGTCGAATTTGTCTTACTTATTGATTATCAAGCAAACATAATTCCATGAAAAAATCTGCTAATACGAGTAATAAAAAATTGAATACAATAAAATTATAATTAAAATAAGAAAAATGAAAAAATCTACATTATTAATTATTCTAATTTGGTTTGCGATTAGTGCAAATCTTGATGCTCAATCTCTTTCAGGAACTTACACTATTGGTGGCTCAAATCCGGATTATGCAACTATCTCAGCAGCGGTTACAGATTTGACCACAAACGGGATTTCAGGAACCACAACTTTTAATATCCGAACAGGAACCTACAACGAGCAAGTTTCTTTAGATACAATTATTGGAGCATCTGCTAACGACACAGTGGTTTTCCAGTCAGAAGCAGGTGCACAAGTTATTATGACATATGAACCGACAGGCTTCGAAGATAATTATGTTGTAAAATTTAATGGTGCTGATTATGTTACTTTCAAGGATATGACATTAATTAGTACAGGCACCACAGGTAAAAGCTATGTTTTCAATTTTCAAAATGGTAGTGAAAACATTACTCTTGAAAATGATTCAATTATCGGAACTTCAAATGTTGATATACAAGATGGAATTTATCATGCTGTTATCTATTTAGATGGACAAAATTATAATATTGCAATTAGAAATAATACTATTCTGAATGGATCTTATGGAATCTTTAGCCGTGACGTAATAGGACTTAATATCTCCAATAATACAATCAATAACTTTTATCAAGGTGGAATATGGATTTCCGATCAATTTAATGGGCTGGATTCAATTGTGATTAGTTCAAACGAATTGTATTCGAGGACATTTGCAACCGTATTTGGTATATATATTGATTATAGTGGTAGCAATTGTTTGATTGTTAATAACATGATTCAAATGAATGCTTTAAATAGAAACTCCGGAATGCTTTTAAGCAATTTTTCTGGAACCTCTGGAAACGAAATATTAATCTCCAACAATATTATTTCAACCAAAAATGCAACTTATTATTCAACCTCACTTGCTAGAGGCTGTGTTCTATCTTCATGCAGTTATGTAAAAATATTCTATAATTCAATTAACATAACTGATGGAATGTCAACCAATACCTATGCTTGTTACTTTAGTAGTTGCACGGATATTGATTTAAAGAACAACAATTTCGTACTTGATGGTTGCGATAATGGCTATTCCATTTACAATTCTGGCTCAACAAGTATCACAAGCGATTATAATAACCTTTACTCAACAGGAACAAATCTGGGATACTGGAATGCTGATGTTATAGATTTATCGGCATGGCAAACAGCAAGCAGTTTAGATGCTAATTCTTTGTCAGTTGATCCATATTTTGTAAACGATACTAATCTTCATGCACGATCAATTTATTTAGATAATGCCGGAACACCAATCTCATCTGTTTCAACCGATATTGATGGCGAACAGAGAAGTACTACAAACCCTGATATTGGAGCTGATGAATTTACAGGTATCGATTTAAGGCTTGCAGGAAATTATACCATCGGCGGTACAAGCCCCGATTACACAACAATTTCGGAAGCAGTGACATATTTGACAAGTTTTGGAATTTCAGGTACTGTTAGTTTTAACATCCGCACGGGAACTTACAATGAGCAGGTTTCAATTGACTTGATTGCTGGAGTATCTTCAAATGATACAATTGTTTTTCAATCGGAAACAGGTGCAGATGTAACAATGACCTACGAACCAACAAGTTCAGATAATTATATTGTTAAGTTCAATGGATGCGATTTTATTTCATTCAAAGGAATTACATTTGAAGCAACTGGAACTACAAATGGAGGGATATTTGATTTCAGGGATGGTTCGGATTATATTACAATAGATAGTAATGAAATCTATGGCATAAATATTAGTGGCAATTCATCTACCAATACAATTATACATGCCCAGCCGCCCCATACAAATGGCAATATAAGAATCATAAATAACGACATCTATTATGGAGCCTATGCAATAGACTTCCCTGGTGATATTGCCAATAATTGCAGCAACAATATTATTTCAAATAATATTATTCGAGACTTCAATTATTATGGAATAAAAGTTCACAATCAGGATTCTATGACCATATCTGGAAATCAAATAATTGCAAAAAAAACCGGAGGATACGAAACCCAGTATGGTATAGAATTTAAAGCTTCAAATGGAGAGAATATTATTTCGTCAAACGAAATCGTGCTCTATGGAAGTAATTGGAACACTGGTATGAGTTTGGACTTGAATAATAGTCTAAGCGGAAGCGAAAATTTTGTTGTGAATAATACAATATCCTGCCAAAACGCATCCAATATTACTTGGGGAATGTTAGTTAGCGCAAAGTACACAAATATCTATTACAATTCAATTAATGTTCTTGATGGTAATGCCTCTTCAAGCGCAGCATTTTACCTTAATCAAGTATCAAATACTAATATTAAAAACAATATCTTTGCTTTCACATCAGGATCAAATAGTGGGTTTGCCTTTTATAACGACAATTCATCAAATTCGTTTATAAGCGATT
The DNA here is from genome assembly GCA_018692315.1 of Bacteroidota bacterium. Taxonomy (NCBI): domain Bacteria; kingdom Pseudomonadati; phylum Bacteroidota; species Bacteroidota bacterium. Next base: position 11,099 of record JABHKC010000035.1, read on the forward strand.
ATAACGATCTGTACTCGACAGGAACAAATCTGGGCTATTGGAATGCTAATGTAGCAGATTTATCAGCCTGGCAAACTGCAAGTGGTTTGGATGCAAACTCAGTTTCAGCAAATCCTTTATTTGCTGCAGATACAAACTTACATGCAAATTCTCCTGCCTTAGATGGTCAAGCTACACCAATAGCTTCAATCACTTTAGATATCGACGGAGATATCAGGGATGCAACAAACCCGGATATTGGAGGTGATGAATTTACAGTTGTTCCTTTAGCAGGAGGTACATACACTATCGGTGGTACAAACCCGGATTATCCAACAATTTCAGATGCTGTAAATGATCTAAAAGTAAAACCTATATCTGGTCCTGTGAGCTTCAATATCCGTACAGGAACCTACAACGAGCAGGTTTCAATAAAAGCAATTTATGGAGCTTCGACTACAAACACGGTAACTTTTCAGCCCGAAACAGGTGTTGCTGTTACGATGACCTACGAACCAACATACACGAACAATTATATTGTTCAGTTCGACGGTGCCGATTATCTTACATTTAAAAATATGACATTTACTGCTACAGGAACTTCATATGGTCGGGTTTTCGATTTTGAGGATGGAAGCCATTATATTACTCTTGATAGTAATGTTGTTAATGGAATTAGTACGACTTCAACAAGTGACGATTTGGCTGTAGTTCACTCAATGTCAGGTACTGAAAATGACTATATTACAATTTCGAATAATGAAATTAACAATGGTTCATACGGTATGTGCATATACGGAAGTAGTATGTCAAATTTGGAATTGGCAAATATCATTGAAAATAATATTATTCAGGATTTTCATTATTATGGAATGTGTTTATATTATTTCGATTCGCTTTTGCTTTCTTCAAATGAGATTTATGCAAAATCGACTGGTGGTAATAGCTTACAATTTGGAATTGAAGCCGGCTTTTGCTATAATAGAAGTTTGGTTTCAAAAAATAAAATTCGTGTTAACTCAACATCAAATAATCAAGGAATATATTTGTCTAGTTTTGATGGAACATTGGGCAACGAAAATCTGGTAATTAATAATTTCGTTTCCTGCCACAATTCAAGTTCGTCTAGTCATGGAATTTGGGCTAGCAATTGCAGTTATATAAAATTCTACTACAATTCTATAAATATTACTGACGGGGATATAGATGGAAAGGCTTTCATAGCAAGCTTTTGCGGTAATATTGAGCTGCAAAACAACATTTTAGCAAACACCAAAACAGGAGGTGGATATGCAATATATACTGAAAACACATCAACTTTCTCTAATAGCGATTATAACGATTTATATACAGAAGGTACTTTTCTTGGAAGATGGTATAATACTTATTGCACTGACTTATCTGCATGGCAATCAGCAATCTCAAAAGATGCCAACTCAGTCTCTGCCGATCCTTTTTTCGAATCGGATACAAACCTACATGCCAACGCAGTATCTTGCAACAACACGGCAACACCAATTGCCGGAATCACCGAAGATATAGATGGCGAAAGTCGCGATGCTTCGACACCTGACATTGGTGCAGACGAATACTATATTACACCACTTTCCGGAATTTACACCATTGGTGGCACAAATCCCGACTATGCAACAATAGCTGCAGCAGTAAACGATTTAGGAATAACATCTATTGATGGACATGTTTATTTTAATATCCGCACAGGAACCTACTACGAGCAGGTTTCTATTGAAAGAATCTGGGGTGCAAACGAATCGAACACAGTAACTTTCCAGCCCGAAAGCGGTGCAAGTGTAACAATGACCTTTGAACCAACAAGCACAGACAATTACATCGTTCAATTCGACGATGCCGATTATGTTACTTTTAAAAACATGACATTTACAGCTACCGGAACAGATTATGGAGGGGTTTTCCTTTTTAATGATGGAAGTAACTGTATTACACTTGACAGTAATATTATCAACGGTATTAGTACAACATCAACAAGTGGATGCGAAGTATTAAGTTCTGCTAATTCAAGTGAAAACAACCATATTACAATTTCAAACAATGAAATAAATAATGGTTCGAATGGAATATATCTGGAAGGTGAAAGTCTATCAAATCTTGAAGAAGGAAATGTTATTTTCAATAATACCATTCAGGATTTTCATTTTTATGGAATGATTCTAATTTCTCAAGACTCTATTTCAGTTTTATCTAACACAATAATTTCTAAATATAGCGGTGGATATTCCACACAATATGGAATTTCTGCTAGCTATTGCGATAACAATTGCGATTATAGTAATAACGTTATTATCATGAAAGCGAGTTCAATCAATTATGGAATGTATTTCCACTACTGCGAGGGTACATCGGGAAATGAAAATCTTGTTTCGAACAATTTTATTTCAACACAAAATTCTACATCAACAACAAAAGGAATTTTTTTGGGGAATAATAAATATACAAATATTTATCACAACAGTGTAAACATTACAGATGGTAATACTTCAAGTAGTGCATTTTATAATGAAACGAGTTCAAGTATTTTTTTGAGAAATAATATTTTTGCAAATACAAAAACTTCCGGTGGATATGCAATTTACTATTATAATACTTCCAGTATCCATAGCGATTATAATTGTTTATTTACCGAAGGTACAAATCTTGGCTATTTGGGAGGCAACCGTACAACATTAGCACAATGGCAATCATACAGTGTAGATGCTAACTCCGTTTCAGTCGATCCATTCTTCGAATCGGATACTAATTTGCATGCAAACGCTGTTGCTTGTAATAATACAGCAACTCCTATTGCCGGAATCACCACAGACATTGACGGAGAAGCCCGCGATGCCTCAACTCCTGATATGGGGGCAGACGAATATTACATAACACCACTTGCCGGAACTTACACCATTGGTGGCATAAATCCCGACTATGCAACAATAGCTGCAGCAGTAAACGATTTAAGAATTACACCAATTGATGGTCATATTTACTTTAATATTCGCGACGGTGTATATAATGAGCAGGTATCGATTGAAAGAATTTATGGAGCAAGCGAATCAAATACTGTAACTTTCCAACCTGTAACAGGAGCTTCGGTTACTATGACTTACGAACCAACAAGCTCAGACAACTACATTGTTCAGTTTGACGATGCCGACTATGTTACCTTTAAAAATATGACATTTACTGCAACAGGAACAGACTATGGTAGAGTTTTCGATTTCTTAGATGGTAGCCATTATATTACTATTGATGGCGATACGATAAATGGAATTTATACAAGCTCCTTTGCACATTTTCTTGCTGTGATTTATTCTAATTCAGGAACAGAAAACAATCATGTTTCAATTACAAATAATAAGATTAATAATGGGTCATATGGATTATATTTCGCTGGAATTGGTACATCAGATTTTGAAACAGGAAATTTAGTTAGTAATAATGAATTTATTGATTTTAACTATTCTGGCATATATCTATATTGTCAGGATTCAATCAATGTAAATTCAAATAATATTTATGCAAAATCTAGTGGAGGAAATAGTTCACAATACGGACTTAATGTATCTTATACAGATAATTCAAGTATATTTTCTAAAAACAAAATCAGAGTAAATGCTACAGCTTCGAATTATGGAATATCTCTGAATAATTGTGATGGAACTTCAGGAAATGAAAATCAAATTGTAAATAATCTTATTTCCTGCCATAATTCGAGTAATACAAGCTACGGTATTAATATTTCATCATGTACTTGGCTAAATATCTATTATAACTCTGTAAATATTACAGATGGAATTTCTCCTTATAGCTCTGCTATGTATGCTCCTAATGGTAGCAATATAGAAATACAAAACAATATTTTTGCCAATACCAAATCTTCAGGTGGAGGATATGCAATTTATACATATAGCACTACAAATATTACCCTAAGTGATTATAATGATTTATATAGCGAAGGTACTAATCTTGGAAAATGGTATAATACTAATTGCACTGACTTATCTGCATGGCAATCAGTCAGTTCTAAAGATGCAAATTCAATTTCCATTGACCCAATGTTTACATCGGATACCGATTTGCACACAAATGCATTGCAATGCTACGGCACAGCAAATCCAATAGCCTCGGTAACCGATGATATCGATGGTGAACTACGTGAAGCTTTGACACCTGAGATTGGAGCTGATGAGTTTGAACTAACATCATTGGCGGGTACTTATACAATTGGAGGAACAAATCCTGATTTCACATCAATTGCCGATGCAGTAAACGAACTAAGAATAAAACCTATTTCTGGCAATGTTATATTTAATATCCGAACAGGAACCTACAACGAACAAGTTTCCATTGAGACAATTTATGGAGTTTCGGCTACAAACACAGTAACTTTCCAGCCCGAAACTGGAGCCTCGGTTACAATGACATACGAACCAACAAGTACAGACAACTATGTGGTTCAGTTCCATGATGCAGACTATGTTACTTTTAAAAATATGACATTTACGGCTACAGGAACAGATTATGGACATGTTTTTGATTTCAAAGATGGTAGCAATTATATTACCCTCGATAGTAATATTATTAATGGAATTTACATAAGTTCGACAAATACTAATTTCGCTACATTATATTCTAGTGTAAATACTGAAAACGACCATATAACAATTACAAATAATGAAATTTATTATGGATCATACGGAATGTACCTGTATGGTATGAACGCAGCAAATCTTGAAGAGGCTTGTGTAATCAGCAATAATACGATACAGGATTTCCATTTTCATGGAATGTATATCCAATATTTCGAGTCGCTACAATTAAGCTCAAATGAGATTTATGCAAAAACGACCGGAGGAAATGATACGCAATATGGTGTTTATGCAGCAAATTGTGATAATGGAAGTGAGTTTACAAAAAATATAATCAGGGTAAATGCTACTAATAGTAATTATGGTTTGTATCTCAAATATTGCGACGGACCAGCCTATGATAGAAACCATATAATCAATAATTTCATTTCATGTCACAATTCATCCACATACAGTTATGGAATTTATTCTAATAGCAACACTTACATTAATTTCTATTACAACTCGGTAAATATTACTGATGGTAATTCATCGTATGGAAATGCATTCTACGCAAATAGTGGAAATAACATCACTTTGCAAAACAACATTTTTGCAAACACCAAAACTTCGGGTGGTTATGCTATTTATACAAACGGTGGTTCGAATATAATAGCCAGCGACTACAACAATCTATATACAGAAGGCACATATCTTGGATATTATTGGACAGGTAATAGGACAGATTTATCAGCATGGCAATCGACAAGTAACAAAGATGCAAACTCAGTTTCGGTAGATCCTTTTTTCGAATCGGATACAAATCTACATGCCAACGCAGTAGCTTGCAACAACACAGCAATACCTATTTCAGGAATTACAGAAGATATTGACGGAGAAGCAAGAGATGCTTCAACTCCAGATATGGGGGCTGATGAATATTACATAACACCACTTGCCGGAACTTATACCATTGGTGGAACAAATCCCGACTATGCAACAATAGCTGCAGCAGTAAACGATTTAAGAATAACACCAATCGACGGACATGTTTATTTTAACATTCGCACCGGAAACTACAACGAGCAAGTCTCGGTAGAAAGAGTCTGGGGTGCCAGCGAGGCAAACACCGTAACTTTCCAGCCAGAAAGTGGAGCAGATGTTACAATAACTTACGAACCAACAAGCTCAGCAAACTATGTTGTTCAGTTCGACGATGCCGATTATCTTATTTTCAAAAATATGACATTCACGGCTACGGGAACATACAACGGTAGAGTTTTTGATTTTCTTGACGGAAGTCATAATATTACTCTTGATAGTAATATTATTAATGGTATTAGTGCAACATATACAAGTACGAATTTGGCTGTTATTTATTTGGCTTCTTCAACCGAGAATAACCATATTACAATTTCTAATAATGAAATCAACAATGGTTCATATGGATTATACTTATTTGGAACTAGTACTTCAAATCTTGAACAGGCTTGTGTAATTAGCAACAATATAATTCAGGATTTCCATTCTTATGGAATGTATTTATATAATCTGGATTCAGTTGTTGTAAGTTCAAATCTTATTTCGGCTAAATTGACAGGTGGAAATAGTACCCAGTATGGAATTTATGCCCGATATTGCGATAATGGAAGTGAGTTTTCTAAAAACAATATCAGAGTATATGCTAGTACAACAAATTATGGAATGTACATATATAACTGTGATGGGACATCAGGAGATGAAAATCATATAGTTAATAATTTTGTTTCAACACATTATTCCACCGGCACATCTTACGGAATTTATTCATATACAAATATTTACACCAATTTTTATCACAACTCTGTAAATATTACAGATGGTAATTCTTCAAGTTATGCGTTTTATAATTATACAGGTTCATATATTGTATTGAAGAATAATATTTTCGCTAATACGCAAATTTCAGGAGGTTATGCAATTGGTAACTATAATACTTCCGGTATTAGCGAAAGCGATTATAATTGTTTATATACTGAAGGTACTTATCTTGGATATTGGTCAGGTAGCAAATCAACTTTAGCTAATTTTCGATCTGCGAGCGGAAAAGATGCAAACTCAGTTTCTGTAGATCCATTATATGTTAGCGATACCGACTTGCATGCAAGAGCTAACGATATTGACAGTGCTGCAATATTCATTTCTGCATATACAGAAGATATTGATGGAGATAGTAGAAATTCCACATATCCCGATATTGGAGCAGATGAGTTCGATTATCTCAATTTTTCTTTTGCAGGAGTTTATACTATTGGAGGAACAAATCCCGACTTTCTAACTGTAAAACAAGCAGCCAATGACTTGTACAAATATGGAATGTCGGCATCTGTAACATTTAATATCCGTACAGGAACCTATTACGGACAATTTATAATCCGCAATATTCCAGGCGCTTCTGCTACTGATACTGTTGTATTTCAGGCAGAAGACGGAGCCGATGTAACAATTACTTTTGAACCTACTATGATATTCAATTATGTTGTTCAGTTTGATGGGGCAGAATATGTTACATTTAAAAATTTAACCTTTACTGCTACAGGAACAAGCTACGGTTATGTTTTTGATTTCGAAGAAGGATGCAATTATATCACTCTTGATAGTAATATTATTAATGGTATTGTTACATCATCAACAGATTCAAAATTAGTAGTATTACATTCTGCTCCATCAGCCGAAAACGACCATATAACAATAACAAACAATGAAATAAACAATGGTTCGTCCGGAATGTCCTTTAATGGCACTACATCAAATCTTAAAGAGTTTTATTTAATTAGCAATAATACAATTCAGGATTTCCATTGTTGTGGAATACATCTATCTTATTTTGACTCAGTCCAGGTAAGATCAAACGAGATATATGCAAAAACAAGTGGAGGAAATTCTGAACAATCTGGAATTTCTGCATTTAATTGCGATAATAACAGTAATATTTTAAAAAATAAAATCAGAGTAAATGCCACTTCAACAAACACAGGTATATATCTAAACTACTGCGACGGAACATTAAGTGATAGATTTTTAGTTGCTAACAATTTCATATCATGTCACAATTCAACATCATTCAGCTATGGAATATATTCTTTCAATAGTAATTATCTGAATTGTTACCACAATTCTATTAATGTTACTGATGGAACGTCTTATGGTGGGAGAGCAATGTATTTAAACGGAGGTAGCAATATTGAACTTTTGAATAATATTTTTGCAAATACTTCAGAAGGTTACGCCATTTATACATCTAGTTATCCAAACATATCGGTAAGTAATTATAACAATTTATTTACTGAAGGTACAAATATTGGATACTGGAATAGCTCAAATCACATATCATTATTTGATTGGCAAAGAAATACAGGTAATGATGTCAACTCAGTTTCAATCGATCCGTTTTTCGAATCGGATACTAATCTGCATGCAAATTCCGCAGGTTGTAACAACACTGCAACTCCAATTTCAGGAATAACTGATGATATTGATGGAGAAACCCGAGATACCTTAACTCCTGATATAGGTGCAGACGAATATTACAAAACTACACTTTCAGGAGTTTATACAATCGGTGGTGCAAATCCCGACTATGCAACAATTGCTTCAGCTGTAAATGACTTAAGAATTAAACATGTAAATGGGCATCTATATTTTAATATTCGTGATGGCGTTTACAACGAACAAGTTTCAATAAAACGAATTTGGGGAGTAAACGAAACGAACACTGTAACATTCCAACCTGAATCTGGAACTTCGGTTACGATGACTTACGAACCAACAAGCACAGACAATTATATTGTCCAGTTTGATGATGCAGATTATGTAATATTTAAAAATATGACTTTCTGTGCAACGGGGACAACTTTCGGACGAGTTTTCGATTTCCTTGATGGTAGCAATAATATTACCATTGAAAATGACACTATAATTGGTCTTTCTACCTCTCTTCCTAGTGATTGGTGTGCAGTAGTATATTCCGGAGATCAAACTAGAAATAACAATATAAATATCCTTAATAACGAAATTATTAATGGTTCAATTGGAATAAACTTTCAAGGATATCATACTACTATACCTGATGTCTCAATCAGAATTTACAACAATCAGATATATGATTTTTCAGCATATGGGATTAGAATTGTATATCTTGATTCAGTTAATATTTGTTTGAATGAAATGTATTCAAAATCAAATGGCGGATACTCAACACAATATGGTATATATTGCTCGGGCTGTGATAATTCGTCTATAATTTCTAGGAATAAAATCCAGGTAAATGGAAGTTCGAGTAACTATGGCATGTATTTTCACGCTTGCGATGGTATTACGGGCGACGAAATTTTGGTTGCTAACAATTTTGTTGTAACAAAAAATGCAACTTCTACGGTTTATGGAATTCATCCTACTTCAAGTACTCATTTTAAAATATATCATAATTCGGTAAATGTAACAGATGGAAGTACATTCAGCTCTGCATTATATGTAGCTAATGGAAGCAACTTCGATGTTCAAAACAATATTTTGACAAATACCAAATCTTCCGGTGGAGGCTATGCTATTTATACAAATTCTACTACAAACATTTCTGTATGCGACTATAACGACCTTTATAATGAAGGCTCTTATCTTGGGAAATGGGGCACTTCGAATAAAACAGATTTAACTGCATGGCAATCAGCAAGCAGTATGGATGCCAACTCAGTTTCAGTGGATCCATACTTTGAATCGGATACAAATCTGCATGCAAATGCAATAGCTTGCAACAATACTGCAACTCCTATTGCCGAAATTACTGAAGACATTGACGGAGAAGCCAGAGATGCCTCAACTCCTGATATGGGGGCTGATGAATATTATATTACACCACTTTCAGGAATTTATACCGTTGGTGGCACAAATCCTGATTATGCAACTATTGCACTTGCCGTAAACGATTTAAGAATTAAACCAATCGAAGGCCATGTATATTTTAATATTCGCGATGGTGTTTATAATGAACAAGTTTCAATAAGTAGAATTTGGGGAGCAAGCGATTCTAATACCGTAACTTTCCAGCCCGAAAATACCGATTCGGTAACAATAACTTACGAACCAACAAGTACAGATAATTACATCGTTCAGTTCGACGATGCCGATCATGTTACTTTTAAGAATATGACTTTCACTGCAACAGGAACTTCTTATGGTAGAGTTTTCGATTTTCTTGACAACAGCCATTATATTACACTTGATAGTAATGTTGTTAATGGTATTGTTACAACAGCAACAGGTCTCAACTTAGCAGTAATTCACTCAGCTTCATCTACAGAAAACGACCATATAACAATTTCAAATAATGAAATAAATAATGGTTCGTACGGGATGTACCTGTATGGTAAGAGTACATCAGATTTTGAAGAGGCATGTGTAATTAGCAATAATACGATACATGATTTCCACAATTATGGAATCTACATCCACCTTTTCGATTCACTCCAATTAAACTCTAACGAGATATATGCAAAAACAACAGGTGGAAACAGCATACAATATGGAGTTTATGCACATTCATGCAAAAATGGAAGTGAGTTTACAAAAAACAGAATCAGGGTAAATGCCAGTTCTGAAAACTATGGTTTCTCTCTCAATGCTTGTAACGGAACATCAGCAGAAAAGAACCAGGTAATCAATAATTTTATCTCCTGCCATAATTCAAGTTCAATAAGCTATGGAATTTATTCAAATTCAAATAGTTATAATGATTTTTATCACAATTCGATAAATGTTACCGATGGTAGTTCATCAAGTGGAAGAGCATTCTGCGCTATCAGTGGAAGTAATATCACTTTGCAGAACAACATTTTTGCAAACACCAAAACATCGGGAGGTTATGCAATTTATACAAACAGTACTTCAAATATTACAGCCAGCGACTATAACGATCTATATGCCGAAGGCTCATATCTTGGATATTGGTATAATTCTAATAAATCAACTCTGGCACAATGGCAAACAGCAAGCTCGAAAGATGCAAATTCAGTTTCAGTAGATCCTTTCTTCGAATCAGATACAAATCTTCATGCCAATGCAGTAGCATGTAACAATACGGCAACACCAATTGCAGGAATCACTACAGACATTGATGGCGATGCCCGCGATGCCTCAACTCCGGATATGGGTGCAGACGAATACTATATTACACCACTTTCAGGAATTTACACAATTGGTGGAACAAACCCCGATTATGCTACTCTCACAGCAGCAGTAAACGATTTAAGAATCACACCAATAGATGGACATATTAATTTTAATATTCGCACAGGAACCTACAACGAGCAAGTTTCGATAGAAAGAGTCTGGGGTGCTTCGGAATCGAACACCGTAACTTTCCAAGCAGAAACAGGAGCAGACGTAACAATAACATACGAGCCAACAAGCTCAGACAATTATGTAGTTCAGTTTGACGATGCCGATTATGTTACTTTTAAGAATATGACTTTCACTGCAACAGGAACTTCTTATGGTCGTGCATTTGATTTTAAAGATGGCAGCCACAATATTACACTCGACAGTAATAATGTAAATGGAATATCAACAACATCAACAAGTGCGAATGTGGCAGTAATTTATTCAGCAAGTGGAACTGCGAACAATAACATTTCGATTACAAATAATAATTTCAATTACGGTTCATTTGGAATTTATCTAAGTGGAACAAGTACTTCAAATCATGAAACAGGAAATGTAATTACTAATAATACTTTACAAGATTTTCATCAAAATGGAATGATCTTGTTTTATCAGGATACAATTAATATTTCTTCAAATATTGTGTATGCAAAAGGTAGTGCCGGAAATAGTACGCAATTTGGAATTCAGGCAATCAGTTGCGATAATTCTAGCTCTTTCTCAAAAAATAAAATCAGGGTATATGCCAGCTCGACAAACTATGGATTATATTTAAGCGCATCCGACGGAACTTCCGGAAATGAGAATCTAATTGCTAATAATTTTATATCATGCCATGGTTCTGGCACAAATAGTTATGGAATTTATACCACGTCCAGCAATTATTTGAACTTATATCATAATTCTGTAAATGTTACAGATGGCAGTAGTTCAAATGGATATGCATTAAATCTCAATTCCGGCAGTAACATAGAACTACAAAACAACATTTTTGCAAATACCAAAACCTCAGGTGGTTATGCTATTTATACAAACAGCACATCGAATATTGTTGCAAGCGATTATAACGATTTATATACCGAAGGCTCAAATCTTGGATATTGGTCAGGTAACCGTACAACTTTGGCTAATTGGCAATCATATAGCGGAAAAGATGCAAACTCAGTTTCAACCGATCCGTTTTATGTTTCTGATACCGATTTGCATGCAAGATCTTCTGTAGTTGATAGTGCTGCAACACCAATGGTTGAAATTACTGATGATATTGATGGCGACGCCCGTGATGCAACTTATCCTGATATGGGTGCCGATGAGTTTGATTATGTAGATCTGACTATGGCAGGATTATATACTATTGGAGGAACAAATCCTGATTTTACCTCAATACTCTCTGCGGTAGATGATATCGTACGTTTTGGAATATCCGATTCGGTAATATTTGAAATTAGAGAAGGAACTTATATCGAACAGGTTTCTATTGAAGATATTCCTGGTAGTTCGGTGAGTAATTATGTTGTTTTCAGGCCTGAAAATACCGATTCAGTAGAAATGACTTACACACCAACAAGCACTGATAACTATATAGTTCAGTTCGATGGTGCCGATTATGTTACATTCCAAAATATGACATTTACGGCTACCGGAACATCATACGGAAGAGTTTTCGATTTTAAAGGTGAAAGCCACTATATAACAATAGACAGCAGTATTATAAATGGAATTAGTACAACATCAATAAGTACAAATTTATCGACAATATATTCCGCTTCTTCAACCGAAAACGACCATATCACAATTTCAAATAATGAAATAAATAATGGCTCGTACGGAATGTATTTTTATGGTATGAGCACATCAAATCTTGAACAGGCTAATATAATCAGCAATAATACAATTCAGGATTTCCATTATTATGGAATGTTTCTGTATTATTTCGATTCGCTCCAATTAAGTTCAAATGAGATTTATGCAAAATCAAGTGGTGGATATAGCACACAATATGGTATTTATGCTGCATATATTGATAACTCAAGTTTAATAGCTAAAAACAAAATCAGAGTAAATGCTACATCTGTAAATTATGGAATGTATTTATATTACTGTGATGGTAGTTCAGGAAACGAAAATCAGTTTATTAACAATTTTGTCTCTACTTATAATTCCACCTCAACTACATATGGAATTTATACCTACAATGGTAATTTTTTGAATATTTATCATAATTCTGTAAATATTACAGATGGCAATACTTCAAGTACTGCATTTTATAATTATACCGGTAGTAATGTCTCATTGCAAAACAACATTTTCGCCAATACGAAAACTTCGGGCGGATATGCAATTTATAATTATAACACTACAGGTATAATTCTTAGCGATTATAACGATTTATATACCGAAGGCACATATCTTGGCTATTGGTCGGGAAATCGTTCTACATTGGCACAATGGCAATCAGCCAGCTCGAAAGATGCAAACTCGGTTTCTGTAGATCCGTTCTTTACCTCTGCTACCGACCTGCATGCAAATGCAGTAGGCTGCGATGGCCAGGCAAATCCAATTGTAGGAATCACCTATGATATTGATGGAGAATCAAGAGACGCAACAAATCCTGATATTGGTGCCGATGAGTTTTATATTACACCGCTCGCCGGAGTTTATACTATTGGTGGCACAAATCCGGACTATGCAACAATCGCACTTGCTGTGAACGACTTAAGAGTAAGGCCTGTAACAGATAATGTTACATTTAATATACGTACCGGAACCTACAACGAGCAGGTTTCGATAGAAACTATTTATGCTACATCACCAACTTATTCCGTTACATTCCAGCCCGATACCGGACATCAGGTTGTTATCACATACGCACCAACAAGCACTGACAACTATATAGTTCAGTTCGACGATGCCGATTATGTTACATTTAAGAATTTAACATTTACGGCTACAGGAACCACTTACGGAAGGGTTTTCGATTTTAAAGATGGAAGCCATTATATTACTCTTGATAATAATACTATTAATGGTATTTCAACAAACTTATCGGCAGATAATTTAGTAGTAATTCATGCAACCTCAGGTACTGAAAATGATAATATTACAATTACTAATAATGAAATTAATTATGGATCGTATGGAATGTATTTAAGAGGAATTAGCGCTTCAAATCTTAACACTGAAAATGTAATTACAAATAATATTATTCAAGATTTTTCTCATTATGGAATATATCTGTATTACTTCGATTCCGTAATTGTTTCATCAAACGAAATTTATGCAAAATCGACTGGAGGACATGCAAATCAGTATGGCATTTATGCTGCTTATTGCGATAATGGAAGTGAGTTTTATAAAAACAATATCAGGGTAAATGGTACGTCTGCAAATTTTGGTATATATCTGTACTATTGTGACGGGACATCAGGAAAAGAAAACTGTATAGTTAATAATTTCATCTCTACTCATAACTGTACTTCCAATTCCAACGGAATTTATTCGACCCAGAATAACTATTTGAACATCTATCATAACAGTGTAAACGTTACGGATGGTAACACTTCGAGTAAAGTTTTATATAACTACTACGGAGGAAATATCTCCTTGCAAAACAATATTTTTGCCAATACAAAAACTTCCGGCGGATATACAATTTATAATACTTCCAGCACTGGAATTACCGAAAGTGATTATAACGATCTTTACACCAAAGGTTCATATATTGGATACTGGAATGGTTCAAATCGTACCACCTTATCAAGCTGGCAATCGTATAGCGGAAAAGATGCCAACTCTATTTCGGTTGATCCATACTTTGTCTCTGATACCAATTTGCATGCTGCCTCAATTCACATAGACGGGCAGGCAAACCCGATAGCAGGGATCAGCGAAGATATTGATGATGAACAGAGAGACCCGAGCAATCCTGATATTGGTGCCGATGAGTTCTCATTATCGCCGCTGGCAGGTACATATTACATAGGAGGCGTAAGTCCGGATTATGCGACATTTAGCGAAGCAGTTTACGATTTGAATACACGTCCGGTAGAAGAAGCAGTTATTTTTAAAGTGAGGGATGGTTTGTATAACGAACAGTTTTCAATAAAAACTATTTATGGTGTTTCCGAAATTAATACCGTAACATTCGAGCCGGATACATCATCGGATGTAACTGTTACTTATGCTCCAACAAGCAGCGACAACTATATAGTTCAGTTCGACGATGCAGATCATGTAACCTTCAAAAACATTACGTTTACAGCAACAGGTTCTTCTTATGGTAGAGTTTTTGATTTTCTTGATGGCAGCCATAATATAAGCATTGAGGGAAATACAATAAATGGAATTGTTACCACATCAATCAGTGAAAATCTTGCTGTGATATATTCATATACTGGAACAGAAAATAATTTTGTTTCAATTGAAAATAATGACATTAATAATGGTTCAACTAGTTTGTTTTTATATGGAGCAAATAGTTCTGATCCTGAAGAGGCATGCAATATTAGTAATAATACAATCCAGGATTTCCATTATAGGGGAATATATATACAATATTTTGATTCTGTGCGGGTAATTTCAAATACTATATTTGCAAAGTCTTCCGGAGGCCATAGTACACAATTTGGATTTGTTCCAGGATATTGCAGCAATCAAAGCCTGTTTGAGAAAAATGAAATTCGAGTTAATGCATCAAGTGTA
Organism: Bacteroidota bacterium; assembly: GCA_018692315.1. Lineage (NCBI taxonomy): Bacteria > Pseudomonadati > Bacteroidota > Bacteroidota bacterium. Next base: position 26,566 of record JABHKC010000035.1, read on the forward strand.
AATTATGGAATATACTTATCTCATAGTGATGCAACTGCAGGAACCGAAAATCTATTGATAAATAACTTTGTTTCAACACATAACTCAACTTCAACCACTTATGGTATTTATCAATATTACTGCGACTATCTGAAAGTTTATCACAATAGTGTAAACATTAGTGATGGTAATAGTTCCAGTGCAGCATTTTATAGCTATTCCGGTAGTAATGTTACTCTGAAAAACAACATCTTTGCAAATACAAAAACATCCGGCGGATATGCAATTTATAGTTACAATACTTCCGGAATTACTGAGAGCAACTATAATAATCTTTACACCGAAGGTTCAAATCTTGGCTACTGGTCTGGAAATCGCACAAATTTAACTAACTGGCAATCAGGAAGCGGCAAAGATGCCAACTCGGTTTCTGCCGATCCTATCTTTACTTCTGATACTGATTTACACGCCTTCTCAATTCATTGCGACGGACAAGCAAACTCAAGTCTTGGAATTACAGAAGATATTGATAATGAACAAAGAAACAATAGCAATCCTGATATTGGAGCCGATGAGTTCTATATTCCGCCAATGGCAGGAGTTTATACAATTGGTGGACTTAATCCGGATTATAGCACAATTGCAGCGGCTGTTTCCGATTTAAATACCAGACCTGTGATAGGACAAGTTATTTTCAATATTAGAACAGGTACTTACAGCGAACAAATTTCAATAAGCACTATTTATGGCGTTTCTGCAACAAATAGAGTTACTTTTCAACCCGATGATACAGCTTCTGTAACAATCACTTTTGAGCCAACAAGTAGCAACAACTATATTGTTCAGTTCGACGATGCCGACTATGTAACATTCCGTAATCTTACATTTACTGCAACAGGTGCATCTTATGGAAAAGTTTTCGATTTAAAAAACGAAAGCCATTATATTACCTTAGATGGAAATACTCTTAATGGTATTTCAACCACATCAACAAATGCAAATTTGGCGGTAATTTATTCTGCCTCCGGAACTGCCAATGATGGTTTTACCATTACTAACAATACAATAAACGATGGTTCATATGGAATTTATTCCTATGGAACAAGCACGTCAAATCTTGATGCTGAAAATGAGATTAGCTATAATACAATTCAGGATTTTCATTACGAGGGAATTTGTCTCTATTATTTCGATTCTGTACAAGTTTATTCAAATTCAATAAGCTCAAAATCATTAGGAGGATATGGTACTCAATATGGTATATATTCCGTATATTGCGACAATGGTAGTATGTTCTCGAAAAATATAATTCGTGTAAATGCAACAGGCTCAAACTATGGAGTTTATCTATATTATTGTGATGGAACTATCGGAAATGAAAATCAATTTGTAAACAATTTTATTTCAACTCATAATTCCACTTCAACAAGCTACGGAGTTTATATTAACACTTGTAGCTATTTGAACCTATATCACAACAATGTAAACATTACTGATGGTAATACTTCAAGTTCGGCAATATATAATTACAACGGAAGTAATATCACATTACAAAACAACATTTTTGCAAACACAAAAACATCTGGAGGATATTCTATTTATACAAACAGTACATCAAACATTGTAACGAGCGACCACAACGACCTTTTCGCCGAAGGTTCAAACCTCGGTTATTGGTCAGGAAATAGGACAGACCTATCGCAATGGCAGTCAGCAAGTAGCAAAGATGCAAACTCGGTTTCAGGAGATCCTCTATTTACAGCAGATACTAATTTGCATGCAAATGCAAATGTTTGTGATGGGCAAGCAATGCCAATTGTTGGATTATTAGACGATATTGATGGAGAACAGAGAGATGCAAGTAATCCGGATATTGGAGCTGACGAATTCTACAAAACACCTCTTGCCGGCACCTACACAATTGGCGGTGCAAGCCCCGATTATGCAACTTTAAGCGATGCTGTTGATGATTTACGAATTAAATCAGTATCAGGTGATGTTTATTTCAAAATGCGAGAAGGAACATACCACGAGCAGGTTTCGATAGAACAAGTATATGGTGTAACACCTGAATTTTCGGTTACTTTCGAGCCTGAAAACTCCGATTCGGTTGCAATAACTTTTGCACCTACAAGCTCGGCAAACTATATTGTGCAGTTCGACGATGCCGATTATGTTACTTTCCGTAACTTAACTTTTACTGCTACAGGTTCTTCATATGGCCGGGTATTTGATTTCCTTGACGGAAGCCAGCATATTACTATTGATAGTAACATAATAAATGGTTTGTCAGTCGTTACAACAAGTTCTAATTCTGCGGTCATTTATTCCTATTCAGGAACTGATAACAATAATACGACAATTACCAATAATACTATCAACAATGGTTCTTATGGTATTTATATAAATGGAACAAGTGAAACAGTTCTTGAACAAAATGTTGTGATAAGCAATAATGCAATTCATGACTTCCATTGTTATGGAATACGATTGCATTATTTTGATTCAATTCAAGTTAGCTCAAACGAAATTTATGCAAAAACGACAGGAGGCAATAGCACTCAATATGGTATTTGTGCTTACTATAACGACAATGGAAGTTCATTTTCGAAAAACAAGATTAGAGTGTATGCAAGTTCTTCAAATTATGGAATGTATTTTTATTATTGCGATGGTAGCTCAGGAAACGAAAATCTGCTAATAAATAATTTCATTTCTTGTCATAGTTCCAGTACAAACAGTTATGGAGTTTATACATATTATGGCAGCTATTTTAAATTCTATCATAATTCTGTGAATGTTACTGACGGAAATTCTTCAAATGGAAGGGCTTTGTATGTATATTACAGTAGTTATTTCGAATTGCTAAACAATATTTTCGCAAATACAAAAACTTCGGGTGGTTATGCAATTTATACGCAGAGTTCATCTTCCATCGCCAATAGCGATTATAACAATTTATATTCAGAAGGAAGCTATCTTGGATATTGGAGTGGTAACAGATCTAATATGGCACAATGGCAATCGGCAAGCAGTAAAGATGCAAATTCGGTTTCCGAAGATCCTGTGTTTGTTTCCGATACCGACCTTCATTCAGGTACTTATTTTTGCAATGGGCAGGCAATCCCAATAGCCGGAATTTCAGAGGATATTGATGGCGAAATCAGGCATTCCACAAATCCTGATATTGGTGCAGACGAGTTTTATATTACACCTATGTCAGGCGATTATACTATTGGAGGAACTAATCCTGACTATGCAACAATTGCTGAAGCAGTCCACGATTTGAATACCAGACCTGTTGAAGGAGATGTAAATTTCTTTCTGAGAGATGGAACCTTCAACGAGCAGGTTTCTATTGGAAGAATCTACAATTCGGCCAACTTCAATGTTATTTTCCAACCCGATATTAATGCAAATGTTAATATTACATTCGAACCAACCAGTTCAAACAATTATATTGTTCAGTTCGACGATGCCGATTATGTTACATTCCGCGATATTACTTTCGTGGCAACAGGAAGTTCATATGGTAGAATTTTCGATTTAAAAGATGAAAGTCATAATATTACTATTGAAGGAAACTTTTTAAACGGAATTAGTACAACATCTACCGGTGATAATCTTGCAGTTATTTATTCGGCAAGCGGAACAGCCAACAATAATATAGTTATAAACAATAACTTCATTGTTAATGGCTCATACGGATTATATCTATATGGAAAAAGTACATCTGATCTTGAAACAGGCTGTGAAATTTTATACAATAGTATTCAGGATTTTCACTATATGGGTTTATATACCTATTCGTTCGATTCAATTGTTGTTAATTCTAATCAGATTTATGCCAAATCTAATGGGGGATACAGTACTCAGTATGGAATATATGCTACATATTGCAAACATGGAAGTATTTTCTCTAAAAACAAAGTACAGGTAAATTCTACATCTTCAAACTACGGTATAAACTTAACCCATTGCGATGGAACTTCAGGCGAAGAAGTTTATCTTACAAACAATTCTGTATCATGCCACAAAGCAAGCTCAAATAGTTATGGATTGTCTTTAAATTCCTTGGATCATACAAAAGTTTATTTTAACTCGATAAATGTTACCGATGGAAGTAGTAGTGGAGGAAGAGCAGTATTCATTAGTTCAGGAAGTAATATCGATTTGCAAAACAATATTTTTGCAAATACTAAAGAGAGCTCCGGAGGTTATGCAATTTACACAAGCAGTACAAGTAATATTTCGGTAAGCGATTACAATGACCTATATACAAATGGCACGTATCTGGGATATTGGTACAATTCATACAAAACCAATTTGGCACTATGGCAATCGGCAAGCGGAAAAGATGAAAATTCAATTTCGGCCGATCCATTATTTGTTTCCGATTCTACATTGACACCTCAATCGTTTAAGTGCGACGGACAGGCAATTCCAATTGCAGCTATAGCTGACGATATAGATAATGTTGTGAGAGATGCTTCAAATCCTGACATTGGAGCTAAGGAGTTTTCAACTACATCGCTTGCAGGTACTTATACAATTGGCGGATTAAATCCTGACTATGCAACAATTAGCGAGGCTATTGCCGATATTAACAGTAATGCTGTTTCTGATAGTGTAACTTTCCTAATAAGGACAGGAACCTACAATGAGCAATTAAGCATTCAGAAAGTATATTACACCTCGAGTTCTAAATCTGTTACATTCATGCCAGATACATCAGCAGAAGTTACTATTACATATGAACCTACAAGCTCCGACAATTATATTGTTCAGTTTGATGACGCTGATTATATTACTTTCCAAAATCTTACATTCACAGCAACTGGTACTTCATATGGTAGAGTTTTCGATTTTCTTGACGAAAGCCATAACATTACTATTCAAGGAAATACGATTAATGGTATAAACACTACATCTTCAAGTACAAATACTATTGTATGTTATTCAGCCTCAGGAACCTCAAACAATAATATCACAATTTCTGACAATGATATTAACTACGGTTCATATGCAATCTATTTATATGGAACTAATTATACTAATCTGGAAAATAACAATGTTGTTATAAATAACACAATTCATGATTTTAGCTATATGGGATTATACTTCTACGGTCAGGATTCTATTTCAATCAGTTCTAATGAGATAATAGCTAAAACCAGTAATGGATACAGTCATAATTACGGTATTCATTTGACCTATTGCGACAATGCGTGTAATATCTCCAAAAACATAATAAAACTGTTTGCAAGCTCTTATAACTATGGCTTATACATGTATTATTGTGATGGAACTTTAGGAAACGAAATTATTGTATCAAACAATTTTGTGTCAAATCACAATTCAGGTAGTACAAGCTATGGAATTTTCCCTACAAGTTCCAATTATATTAAAATATATTATAATTCAGTGAATGTTACAGACGGCAGTTCTAGTGGTGGTAGTGCAATCTATGCAGCAAGCGGAAGTAATATTGAACTTAAAAACAATATTTTCGCAAATACGCAGGATTACCAGGGTGGTTATGCAATTTATTCAAATAGCACAAGCAATATTATATCAAGTGATTATAATGACTTTTATACCGAAGGCACTAATCTTGGATATTGGACGGGAAATAGGACAAATTTGGCACAGTGGCAATCGGCAAGTAGTAAAGATGCAAATTCTGTTTCCTCCGATCCATGGTATCTTTATTATACAGATTTACATGCACGCTCATCAGTTGTTGATAGTACAGCAAATCCAATTGCATCCATTACAACTGATATTGATGGTGATGCAAGAGATGCGAATTATCCAGATATTGGTGCCGACGAGTTCGATTATGTTGACATTTCCCTTGCAGGAATTTATTACATTGGCGGAGAAAATTATGATTATCCTACAATTGCCGATGCTGTAAACGACCTTAACCGTTTTGGTGTATCCGATTCGGTTGTGTTCCGTATCAGAACAGGAACATACAACGAGCAGGTTTCTATTAAAGAAATACTTGGTGTTTCTGCTACATACTATGTAGTTTTTGAATCTGATACCAGCGCCGAGGTTACTATATCGTATTCAGGAACCAGTACGCACAACTATCTAGTACAATTCGATGGTGCCGATTATGTAACTTTCAGGAATCTTACTTTAACGGCAAACTCTGCCTCTTACGGTAGAATTTTTGATTTGCTCGACGAAAGCCATCATATTACTATTGATGGAAACACACTAAATGGATACGCAACTACATCAAATAGTGTAAATCTAGCAGTGATTTACTCAAGTTCATCAACAGACAATGATAATATTACAATCACAGACAATGAGATAAATAATGGCTCTTATGGGATTTATCTTTATGGAGTTGGTACTTCCAACTATGAAGAAGCCTGCATTATCTCAAACAATATTATTCATAATTTCTACTATCAGGGAATATATTTATATTATTTTGATTCTCTTGAAATTAGCTCAAATGAGATTTACGCAAAATCGAGTGGTGGATATAGTTATCAATATGGTATATATGGTTCTTATATTAATAATGCAAGTTTAGTTTCGCTGAACAAGATTCGAGTAAATGCCAGTTCATATAATTATGGTATATATTTGTCCAATAGCGATGGAACATTGGGTAGTGAATGTGAGCTAATCAATAATTTCATTTCAACCCATAGTTCATCATCTACTACATATGGTATCTATTTTACAGCTAGCGACTATTGGAATTTACAATATAACTCTATAAATATTAGTGATGGAAACACTTCGAGTAGTGCATTATATTTAAACTCTGGCAGCAATTTTAAGTTACAGAATAATATTTTTGCAAACACAAAAACTTCCGGTGGTTATGCTATTTATACAAACAGTAGTTCTAATATTTTAGTTAGCGACTACAATAATTTATATGCCGAAGGTTCATATCTTGGCTACTGGTCAGGAATTCGCACAAATTTATCTAACTGGCAATCAGGAAGTGGAAAAGATGCTAATTCTGTTTCTTCCGATCCTTTGTTTATTTCAGAAACAGACCTTCATTCATTTTATGTTGGAAACAATGGACAGGCAATGCCAATAGCAGGTATTACCGACGATATTGATAATGAAACGAGAGATGCAGTGAATCCCGACATTGGTGCCGATGAATTCTCGCTTGCACAAATGGCCGGTGTTTATACTATCGGTGGAGTAAATCCCGATTTCGAGACCTTCACAGAAGCTGTAGCAAATGCCTACTATCAGGGAATTTCCGATGATGTAACTTTCAAAGTCCGAACAGGAACATACAACGAGCAAATCTCAATTGGTATTATCTATGGAGTTAATGATACAAACACCGTAGTTTTCGAACCTGATACCAATGCAGTTGTAACCATAATTTATGCTCCTACAAGTTCTAAAAACTATGTAGTACAATTTGATGGTGCCGATAATGTTACTTTCAGAAATTTAACACTTACTGCGACAGGCAGTTCCTATGGTAGAGTTTTGGATTTTAAGGACGGTAGCCATAATATAACAATTGAGGGTGATACTATAAATGGATTAGATGTTGCATCAACTAGTAGTAATATTGCAACAATTTATTCCGGACCAGGAACATCCAATAATAATATCGTTTTCGCAAATAATGATATTAATTACGGATCGCATAGTTTCTGTTTCTACGGGACTAATACTTCTATTTTGGAAACCGGAAATGTCATTTATAGTAATACAATTCAGAATTTTTATTATTATGGTGTCAGACTATACTATCAGGATGCTATTACTGTTTATGAAAATGAAATATATGGAGAAACAAGTAATACTTATAGCACGCAGGTAGGAATTGAAGCATATTATTGCGATAGTTCTAGTGTATATTCAAAAAACGATATAAAAGTATATGCTTATAATTATAATGTTGGATTATACATTCTCAGTTCCGATGCAAGTTCAGGAAACGAAATTGTTGCAAAAAACAACTTCATCTCATGTTTTAATTCAAGCTCTAATAGTTATGGAGTTTATTATACTTCAAGTAATTATGTAAAATCATATAATAACTCTGTGAATGTAACAGACGGGAATTCATCATATGGCTATGCAGCATACACTACCAATGGAAGCAATATTGAATTTAAAAACAATATTCTCGCAAATACGAAAACTTCAGGTGGCAAGGCTCTTTATACAAATAGCACTTCGAATATTTCTGTCTGCGATTATAACGACCTGTTCACAAAAGGTAGTTATTTGGCATACTGGGGAGGAAACCGAACCAATCTTTCTGCACTGCAAAGCTACACTGGTAAAGACCAAAATTCAGTTTCTGTAGATCCATATTTTGCAGCCGATACCAACCTGCACTCATACTCGCAATATTGCAATGATGCAGGAACACCTATTGCTGAAATAACTACTGATATTGATGGCGAAGCACGTGATGCTACAAATCCGGATATTGGTGCGGATGAATACACCATTGTTCCTCTCGAAGGAATTTACACAATTGGTGGCTTAAATCCCGACTATGAAACTATTGCCGAAGCTGTTTTCGATTTGAAAATGTTGCCGGTAGCCGATTCAGTAATTTTTAGAGTCAGAACAGGAACCTACAACGAGCAAGTTTCTATTGTTGATATTAACGGAGCTTCGGAAACGAACACTGTTACATTCGAGCCGGACGATACTGCTTCGGTTACAATAACATACGAGCCAACCAGCTCAGATAATTATATTGTGCAGTTCGATGGTGCCGATTATGTTACATTTAAAAATATGACATTTACGGCTACCGGAACAAGTTATGGACGAGTGTTTGATTTTAAAGATGGAAGCCATTATATTACTCTCGATAGCAATACTATAAATGGTATTGTTACAACAGCAACGGGTCTCGGCTTAGCAGTAATTCACTCAGCTTCTTCTACCGAAAACGACCATCTAACAATTTCGAATAATGAAATAAATAATGGTTCGTATGGATTGTATCTGTATGGTAAGAGTACATCAGATCTTGAGGAAGCTTGTGTAATTAGCAATAACACGATACATGATTTCCATAATTATGGAATCTACCTCCACTCTTTCGATTCACTCCAATTAAGCTCAAACGAAATATATGCAAAAACGACAGGTGGAAATAGCACGCAATATGGTGTCTTTGCACATTATTGCGATAATGGAAGTGAGTTTACAAAAAACAAAATCAGGGTAAATGCCACTTCTACAAACTATGGTTTGTGTCTCTATTATTGTGACGGAACATCCACAAATAAAAACCAGGTAATCAATAATTTCATTTCATGTCACAATTCACCCTCATACAGTTATGGAATTTATTCTAATAACAATATTTACATAAATTTCTATCACAACTCGGTAAATGTTACCGATGGTAATTCATCGTATGGATATGCATTCTACGCAACTAGTGGAAATAACATCACATTGCAGAACAACATTTTTGCAAATACGAAAACATCGGGAGGTTATGCAATTTATTCAAACAGTACCTCAAATATTTCTGCAAGCGATTATAATGACTTATATTCTGAAGGATCAAATTTGGGATACTGGTCGGGAAATAGGATAGATTTGTCGGCATGGAAGACAAGCAGTGGTAAAGATGCAAACTCAGTTTCTTCTGATCCGGGTTTTGCTTCCGACACCAACCTTCATGCCTATGCAGCAGCTTGCGACGGGCAGGCAATTCCAATTGCAAGCATCACCGACGACATTGATGGAGATGTACGCGATGGATCAAATCCCGACATCGGAGCTGATGAATTTGATGGAACACCTCTCGCTGGAGTTTATTATATTGGTGGCACAAACCCCGATTTCAATTCAATTGGCGAAGCTGCAAAGGCTGCTGAATACATGGGAATTTCCGATTCGGTTATTTTCAGACTTAGAGGCGGAACATACAACGAACAAGTTTCGATTAGTACTATTTACGGAGTCTCAGAAACCAAACAAGTAATTTTTGAGCCTGATAGCTCTGCAGAAGTTATAATTAGCTATGCTCCTACAAGTTCTGAAAATTATATTGTTCAGTTCGACAATACCGATTATATTACTTTCCGTAATCTTACTTTCACAGCTACCGGTTCTACCTATGGTAGGATATTCGATTTCGAAGACGAGAGCTACAACATAAGTATAGACGGAAATACTCTGAACGGATTAAATAATAATTCAACATCTCATTATTCTGTCATAATTTATTCTGCAACCGCCACTTCAAACAATTCAATTACAATAAGCAATAATACTTTAAATTATGGTTCTTTCGGATTGTATTTATATGGGACAAGTACATCAGAGCTTGATTCAGGACTTACTATTAGCGGTAATACAATTCAGGATTATCATTATGCGGGAATATACCTGCGTAATCAAGAATCAGTTTCTGTTATTTCTAATATTATTGCAGCTAAAACAAGTGGTGGATATAGCTCACAATATGGATTGCATTTATCATATGTTGATAATGGAGGTGTAATTTTAGGAAATAAAATCAGTGTGACTGCCGGTTCATACAATTATGGTATTCGTTTATCTTATTGTGACGGAACTTCTGGTAACGAACTTCAGTTGATAAACAATTTTGTTTCTAATAAAAACTCGGGTTATGTAAGCTATGGAATTTATTCTGACTATAGTAATTACATACATTTTTACAACAATAGTGTAAATGTAACAGACGGAAACTACTATAGTGGAAGAGTGCTGTATCTGGTAAATGGAAGTAATATTTCGCTGCAAAATAATATTCTGGCATTTACAAAATCGAGTGTTTACGGATATACTATTTACACAAATAGCACATCGAATATTACTGCCAGCGATTACAATAATTTATATACCGAAGGATATTATGTTGGATACTGGAGCGGATCACGTTCTACTCTAAGCAACTGGCAGTCGGCAAGCGGAAAAGATGCAAATTCTGTAACTCACGATCCATATTTTGTTTCCGATACCGACCTACATTCTCAATCGGTAGCCTGCGACGGTCAGGGAAGCCCAATTGCATCAGTAATAGAAGATATTGATGGAGATGTGAGAGATGCTACTAATCCTGATATGGGTGCCGACGAGTTTGGTATTACACCACTTGCTGGAGCTTACACCATTGGCGGTACAAATCCCGATTTTGCTACAATCACAGATGCTGTTTATGCACTTGAAATCAGGCCGGTAGCCGGAGAAGTTACATTTAATATCCGCACAGGAACTTACAACGAGCAGGTTTCGATATCTACAATTTACGGAGTTTCTGAAATAAATACCGTAACGTTCCAGCCCGATACTTCTGCAAATGTAAGCATCTCGTATGCACCAACATATTATGAAAATTATGTTGTGCAGTTCGACGGTGCAGATTATGTAACATTCAAAAACCTTAGTCTTGCATCTACAAGCTCATCTTATGGCAGGGTATTCGATTTTAAAGACGGTAGCAATAACATTAATATTGAGAATAATGTGATAAGTGGCGTAAGCACCACATCTACAAGCAGTAATATGATCCTGTTGTATTCAAATTCCGGAACAAGTAATAATAATATAATAATTGATAATAATGCATTCAATTATGGTTCATATGCCATATATATGCAGGGTTACAATTCATCAAATCCTGAGTCAAACAATATTATTAGCGGCAATACTATTAGTAATTATCATTACATGGGGATATTTATCTATTATCAGGATACTCTTACTATATCTTCAAATACAATAAGGGCTAAAGAAACAGGAGGCTATAGCTATAGTTATGGTATTTATGGATACTATTGTCAAAATTCAAGCGAATTTTCGAAAAACGATATAAGGGTAAATGGAACTTCTTCTAATTATGGCTTGTACCTGTATAATTGCGATGGAAATTCAAATGATAAAACTTTAGTTAGTAATAACTTTATTTCTACAAATAATTCTAGTTATTACTCATATGGAGCATATATATATAATTGTGATTATATTGACATTTATAATAACACAATAAATGTAACAGATGGATACTATTATCACTATTCAAGTGCTATTTATTTATATTATGGAAGTAATATTGAATTACAAAATAATATATTTGCAAATACCAAAGGTAGTTCTTATGGTTTAGCAATTTACACTAGTTCTAGCACGAATATTATTAGTAGTAACTACAATAATATTTATACAGAAGGTTCTTATCTGGGATATTATTCAGGATACAGATCAAATATTGCAAACTGGCAATCGGTTTCCGGGCAGGATGCGAATTCATTTTCTGTAAATCCATATTTTCTGTCGGATACTAACTTACATGCTGTTTCGCTTGAAGGAGATGGAACAGGAAACCCAATTGCAAACATTACAACTGATATTGATGGTGAAATACGTGATGCTACGAATCCTGATATAGGTGCCGATGAATATTCTATCACATCACTTGCAGGTGTTTACACTATTGGCGGTACAAATCCTGATTTTGCAACTATTACAGATGCAGTTTTTGCATTACAAACGAAAGGTATATCGGCAGCAGTTAGCTTCAATATTCGTAGCGGAACATATAACGAACAAGTCTCGATAAGCCAAATTAGAGGCTCGTCGGTAACTGATACTGTTACTTTCCAGGCAGAGGATACTGCTCAGGTGGTAGTTACTTATACACCAAGCTCAGTGGAGAATTATATCTTCGGCTTAAATGGTGGTGACAATGTTGTAATTCAAAACCTTACACTCACAAACACTGGTAATTATTACAATGGAGCATGTGTAAACTTTGGCGATGGAAGCAATAATATAGTTATCAGAAATAATACTCTAAATGGTTCTGATTATGGCTACACTTATCATACTTCGAGTCCTATTTTATCAGAAAGCTCTGCTTCAAACGACAGTATTTCAATAATAAATAATACTATTAATAATGGCTCGTATGGTATATATTTACAAGCAGAAAGTCAGACAAATCCGGACAAAAATCTTGTAATTAGTGGAAATACTATACAAAATTTCCATTATCGAGGAATTTATATTCTATGGCAAGATTCTTCTTTGATTGCTACAAATAGTATTATCGGAAAAACGAGTGGTGGCAATTCCACACAAGTTGGAATTTATGCTTATATGTGTGATGGTTCTGTGCGTATTAGCAGAAATAATATTGAGATGTATGCAAGTAATAATAACACAGGAATAAAAATTGATCGCTCTTACGCAACTTTAGGAACGGAGAATATTATAGATAATAATTTTGTTTCATGTCAAAATGCAAGTACGGCTAGTTTTGGAATCTATAATGTATATTGTAATTATTTAAAGATATACAACAACTCAGTTAATATTACTGATGGGTATAGTTCAAATTCAAGTGCAATGTATATTTACGGAGGTAGTCATTATATCACCATTCAAAATAATATTTTTGTAAATACCACTTATTACGGTTTTGCATTTTATTTCTACACAATAGGTAATTACTTGATTGATAATAATGATTTGTACACAAGCGGGAATCATTTTGCTTATTGGTCAGGCTACTATTCAAATTTGGCCAACTGGCAATCGGCAAAAGGAGTTGATTCGAATTCAATTTCAGTTGATCCGGTGTTTACTTCTGCAACAGATTTGCACTTGCTGACAGATGCCTGTAATGGATTAGGACAACCAATAGGTGTTATTAGTGAAGATTACGACGGTGAAATAAGAGATGCCACTAATCCTGATATTGGTGCCGATGAATATACAATTACTCCACTTGCCGGAATTTATACAATTGGTGGTATAAATCCCGATTTCGAAACTCTAAGTACTGCTGTTTTGGCTCTTCACACAAAAGGTATATCTGCTGCAGTAACTTTCAATATCCGTGAAGGAACTTACACCGAGCAAATTTCTCTTGACGATATTCAAGGTTCGTCAGCAACAAATAGTGTATCATTCCAGTCAGAAAACGGAGTGCCTGTAATAATTACTTATCCACCTACTAGTACCGACAATTACATTGTGCAATTCGATGGCGCCGATAATATTGTTTTCAGTGATCTTACGCTTACTGCAACAGGAAGCTCATTTGGACGAATATTCGACTTTAGAGATGGCAGCGATAACATTACCATTGATAATAACATTATCAACGGTTTAAATCTTAGCTCAACCAGTTCTTACATTATTCCAGTTTACTCCGAATCTGGAACAGGTAATGATAGCATTACAATTTCGAACAATATTATCAATTATGGTTCATATGGTTTATATCTGAATGGAACTAATAGCTCGAATTTGGAGTCTGAAATGTTAATTGTTAATAACACTATTCAGGATTTCTATTACGAAGGAATGTACTTGCGTTATCAGGATTCTGTGCTTGTCTCTGGAAACTCAATTTTAGCAAAAACAACAGGCGGATATAGTACTCAATACGGTATTTATGCGGCAAACTGCGATAATAGTTCACAGTTTACCGGAAATACAATCAGACTTTATTCAAATAGCAATAACTACGGAATCTATCTATATTACTCAGATGGTACTTCGGGTGAGAAGATCACAATTGATAATAACTTCATCACCAGTCATAATGGTGGCTCTACAAGTAGAGGTATTTACACAAATTACTCAAGCTATCTGAATATCTATTTCAACTCGGTTAATATTACCGACGGGTATAGTTATTATTCAGCCGCATGTTATTTTGAATACGGAAGTAACATATCACTTCAAAACAACATTTTGGCAAGTACTAGTGCTTCGTCTGCAGGATATGCAATTTATACCAATAGCAGTTCTAATATCATTGCCAGCGATTATAATGATCTCTTTACTAATGGTAATTATCTCGGATACTGGTCAGGATCTCGTGCAAATCTGGCAAACTGGCAGACGGCTAGCGGAAAAGATGCTAATTCTGTTTCTGTTAATCCATTGTTTGCCTCAGATACAGATTTGCATACATATGCTCTTGCCTTAGACGGAACAGCAAATCCAATTGCTGGTATTACAACAGATTTTGATGCGGAAAACAGAGATGTCTCAACGCCTGATATTGGAGCCGATGAGTTTGAAATTACTCCTCTTGCAGGTATATATTATGTTGGTGGAACCAATCCCGATTTTGCTACAATTTCCGATGCCGTCTATGCTCTAAGCGTGCGACCTGTTGCCGATGCCGTTATTTTCAAAATTAGGACCGGTACTTACAACGAACAAGTTTCGATTATAGATATTACTGGTTCTTCTGCTACAAATACAGTTACATTTGAGCCTGACACTTCAGCAAATGTTACAATTTCATATTCAGCAAACAGCACAAACAATTATATTGTACAATTTGCTGGTGCAGATTATGTTATCTTCAATAATATTACATTTACTGCATTCGATCTTAGCTATGGTAGAATTTTTGATTTATTGGACGGAAGCCACAATATAACAATCGAATCTAACACTTTGAACGGTATCTACGGAAATTCAACAAGTTCTATTCAAAGTTTGATATATTCCGCAAATGGTTCAAATAATAACAATATTACTATCAGCAATAATATTATTAACAATGGTTCATATGCAATTCAAATGTACGGAAGCATATCAAATAATGAATCAAACAATCAAATCATTAACAATACCATCAGCAATTGCCATTATTATGGTATGATGATTTATTATCAGGACACTCTTACTGTAAATGGAAATGTTATTTCTACTAATTCAATTAGTGCAAATTCTACTCAATATGGAATTTATGCTATGCGTTGCGATTATTCAAGTACTTTCTCAAATAATAGTATTACAGTGTTTGCTACATCAAGTAATTATGGTTTATACTTAAGCGAATGCGATGGAACAAATGGAAATGAATTAATGGTTTACAATAATTCCATATCATGTAATAATTCAGTTACAAGTAGTTTTGGAATTTACACAAATTCTACAAATTATTTGAAAGTTTATTACAATTCTGTGAATCTTAATGATGGTTATTTAACTAATGCAAGTGCAGTCCGCTTTAATTCAGGTAGTAATATTGAACTTCAGAATAATATTTTTGCAAATACAAAAGATACTTATGGAGGTTATGTAATTTATACAAATTCATCATCTAATATTACTTCAAGCGATTACAATAATTTATATTCTACAACAAGCTACTTTGGATACAGGAATGGAAATTATCCTGATTTGTCAGCATGGCAATCTATAACTTCAAAAGATATTCACTCAATTTCTGCAGATCCATATTTCAATTCTAATATTGATTTGCATGCAAATTCAGGAGCATGTGATGCTTATGCAATCCCAATTGCTGAAATCACCATAGATATTGATGGCGAGGCAAGAGATTTAATTAATCCTGATCTTGGAGCAGACGAATATAATATGTATCCTGACACACAAGCAATAAATGTGATGTTTGCAAATGTAACAACAAGCCAATTAGATATTCAATGGACAAGAGGTAATGGAGATAGTTGTTTAGTATTTATGATTGAAGGTTCAATAGGAACGGCTTTACCAATAGATAATATAGTTTATCTGCCGAATACTTCATTCCAGTTGGGTGGACAAATTGGGCTAAGCGGATGGCATTGTATTTATAGAGGAACAGGTACTTCTGTAACTGTTTCAGGACTAAATCCGCTAACTACTTATAGGATTCATGTTTGTGAATTTAATTTTGGTTCAACCCATCATAATTCTGATTCTTCTGCTGGAAATCCATCGAACGAATCTACTCCAAATGAATGTTACGATCCGAATGGTCAATCCGAAGCTAATATATTAGTTTCTAGTGCCGACCTTTTCTGGACTGAAAACGGAACAGCAACTGCATGGGATATTGAGTGGGGGCAAACTGGATTTACTCAAGGTAATGGTACGACGGTAACTGCAACCGCAGATAATCCATATAGTTTATCAGGATTAAATGAAAATACCACTTATGATTGGTATGTCAGAGCAAACTGTGGAAGTGGAGATTATAGTTCATGGACAGCCGTAAGTACCTTTACCACAGATATAGCTTGTAGTACGCCTTCTGCTTTAGCAGAAACAAATATTACTTCTACTACAGTTGAACTTGGTTGGACAGAAAACGGTAGTGCTACCACTTGGGATATTGAGTGGGGACCTGCCGGATTTACACAAGGAAATGGTACTATGGTATCGGGTTCTACAGACAACCCACATCAGATTTCCGGTTTGAGCTCTAATACAAATTATGATTGGTATGTTAGAGCAAATTGTGGTATCACGCAAAGTAGTTGGGCTGGCCCATCTACCTTCTCAAGTATAGATTGTAGCATTATTGCATCAATAAATCTTGATAATGAAATTTCTTGTTATGATGAAAATGATGGTGTAATTTCAGTCTCTGTTTCAGGAGGCGCTAGTCCATATTCTTACGAATGGTCGAATTCTGAAACTTCACAGGATATTTCTGCTTTGGTTGCTGGAACTTATTCAGTTACAGTAACAGATTCGCAAAATTGTACAGATACAGAATCATTTACAATTACCGAACCTGATGTTCTTGCCATAGCTTTTGAATCGCAAACAAATGTAAGTTGCAATGGATTTGCAGATGGAGCTATTGATATTTCAGTTTCTGGCGGAACCACAGATTATTCTTACGAATGGTCGAATACTGAAACTTCTCAGGATGTTTCTGGCCTAATTGCTGGAACTTATTCAGTTACAATTACAGA
>JABHKC010000036.1 GCA_018692315.1 Bacteroidota bacterium
GTACTGAACAGAAGTCATTTGATAAAACTCGGTGCCATCGCCCATTTGCCAGCTTAGAAAATAAAGTGATGTATCGTAAGGATAAAATGGCTCAATTGAAATTTCTGTATAATTGATACTTGTATTGAAATATGAATTTGGTACACCGCAATAATTTATATTATTATCCTCAAAACTCGCCACAAAAATATCATTCCCGCCATTGCTCGAAACTGTGATCGTGTCAATGGTCATGGAGTTTTGGAAGTAGCCGGTGAGGGCTATTGTGCCGGTTTCAGAAACGTCAATTGAGTTTGCTCCATCATCGGTAGTGCCACCAAAAGCTTCTGCCCAGAGGAAACCACCGAAAAGGTCGTATTTTGCAAGGAAAATGTCGGTGCCACCATTCGATGTTTTGCTTTGACCGGTAAAGTTTATTGTGTTTTCAAATCTTCCTGTGATATAAATTCCGCCAAGCTCGTTCATAGAAATTCCAAATGCCTGATCATCACCGGTTCCGCCGGCACTTACTACCCACTGCCACTGCCCCACACTGCTGCAACAAGCTACAAAAATGTCGTAGCCACCGTTGCTTGTAATCGATTGGTTGCCAAAAGTTGCTGTGCCTTGGAAATATCCGGTGATGTATATAGTTCCTGCATCATCAACAAAAATATCACGAGGAATATCTATATTTGAACCTCCTGCTTTTTTAGACCAAATGAAATTCCCTGCATTATTTAGTTTTATTAACAGAATATCTTCTTCTCCACTTGAAGCGTATGAAACACCATTAACTGTAACTGATGATGTAAATTCAGCAATAACATAACTATTTCCTGCCATATCTGTTTCAATATCAAAAGAAACATCCCACCAATTTGTAGTTATAGATTTTGCCCAATCTACAATACCGGTAGAGTCAAATTTTGCAATATAAATTGCTCCATAGTAATTTAAAAAACTGATAGTATCAAAGTTTGAAGTAGAATTATAATAACCGGTTAAAAATATGCTTGAATTATTATCAATTGCCATTCCTTCACATTTATCGTATCCACCGCCACCAGCCCGACGAGCCCATATCGGCTGCCCAAAATCATCAACTTTTGTTAAAAAAATATCCTCTCCACTCATGCTGTAGGGTTCTAAAAGTTGATTCCCTATCGTCATATTTCGCCTGTAAGTTCCTGAGACATAAATGCTATTGCTTTGAGATACAGCAATTTCAGTTCCTTCACAGTCGAACATCGAGGTTATACTTTTTACCCAATTTAATTCACCAAGTGAATTATACCTTAAAATAAAAATATCCTTGTCAAAAGAGTATTGATTATATCCATTAATGCTAATTGTATCAAAAATTGCAGCATTTTTATAATATCCTGTAAGCAACAAGTTTTGATTTTTGTCAAAACAAATTGCTTTTGAGCCATCGTCATAAAGTCCGCCACCAGTTGATATCCAATTGGTGTTTATTGTTTGCGAAAATGAGAATAAATGTGTAAAAACTAAAACTATTATATAAACTATCTTTTTCATAACACTGGAATTTAAGAATTTAAAATTATTCATGAAAAAGAGAGCTTTATCAATTTTCAAAAAATAGAATCGAAATTGTGTCTTGATTCCAACATTTGTTAATATGGTCTTTTGCTTTATTCCAATATCTGCTATAGCCTGAAATACTATTTTGGATAAAATAGCTATTATAAAAAATAATAGTATTTCTGCTTTCATAATATTGCTTTTTGCTTAATAATTTTCAAATATAAAACAAAAAATGGTTGATGTCAAGTAATTTTTATTATTTGGATAGATATTATTTTGCAGTAATACTATTTTTTTTGATTAAAAGAAGATGTTATTTCCAGTAGCTCAAAACAACTTTTAGTCTATATGAAAAATTATATATAATAATCATTCTGTTTTCAGAAATAATCAAATTATAATCAGTAATTTTGTTGCTTTTTATAAACTATAATAAAGTCATATAATATGAGCAACAAAGGAATAGAACATTATTTGGAAGCTGCCGAACGCTCGCAGAAATGGCATCTCGAAAACAAAGCCAAAATGAAAAAATGCAGGTTCGATACTATTGCAGTTCATGGAATTTACTCAATGCAGGAAGCATTGGATTTTAACCAAGGTTCAACTATTGAGCCAATCTATATGTCTGCTTCGCAAGCCTATCGCGATTCTGACGAAATGGAAGCGGCATTGAGCTATCAAATACCAACTTGGTGTTATTCACGAATTGGAAATCCGAGCATGTATTATCTCGAAGGAGTGTTAGCTCTGATTGAATCGTATGGCACCGATGTAGAAGCCTCGTGTTGTGCAACCTCATCCGGAATGTCAGCAATTCAAAGTGCATGCGATCCATTTCTCGTTGTAGATAAAAATTATCCTAACGACAAAATGAATTTTGTTGCAACAGCTCAAGTCTATGGGGGAACTTTTCAGCAATTTGCTATAAGAAAAGATCAGGAAAAAAATATTGAGTGGAAAAAAATCATTAACTCAAATGACATTAATGAATGGGAATCTCAAATTGATGAAAACACTCGATTTCTATATGGAGAAATGCCAAGTAATCCCGGATTATCATTTTTCGATCTTGAAAAAGTAGTTCAACTTGCACATAAATACAATTTACCAATGATTGTGGATGCAACAGTAGCCACACCTGCCTTAATGCGTCCTCTGGCTTATGGTGCAGATATAGTTATACAATCTGTTACAAAAACTCTGTCATCAAGTGGATTTGGAATTGCCGGAGCTCTAATTTCCAGAAAAAATATCACTAGCAAAATTGACAACCCATTGATGAAAGAAGATTTTGCTACCTATATCAAAGCACTTCCTAACAGAGACAATGGGCCGAATATATCTCCAATGAATGCCATTTTAACATTAAACGATATCAGAACTTTACGTTCGAAAATTGATTTAATGAGTCGTTCTACTTTAAAAATTGCAAAATATATCGAAAATCATAAACATATCGAAAAGGTTGATTATCTGGGTCTTGAATCTCACCCTTTACACGAATTGGCTAAAAAATATCTTGTTTTGGTAGATTCTGAACACGATGAATTGTACAACGAGAAAGTAAATCGTTTTGGACATTTAATGTCGTTCAGAGTTAAAGGAGGAGCAAAAGAAACCAGAAAAGTATTCGATGCTTTCGAAAGAATATGGCGTGCTACCGATCTTGGCAGAATAAAATCTGTTGCGACAATCCCATCCATTTCAACACATTCGCAGCAAGGCGAAGAAGGAAGAAAACTTGCCGATATTCCACCAAACTTAATTAGACTTTGCGTTGGAGCAGAACATCCTGATGACATAATCAATGACATTAAACAAGCTCTGGAAGTTTTAGATGGAAAAAAGATAACATATACCTCTCCTGAATTTTCTGCCGGTGGAGCTTCATCTGCTACACTTCAGAGAAGTTGATAAATGAGATAGTTTGTAAAGTTGAAAGTAAGAGGAATGCGAATTAGTAGATTTGAAGATATTCTATCTTAGCAAAAAGCGAAAGAATTGGCAAAACTAATATATTCAATATTTTCCAAAAGTAAGGATTATGGATTTATAGACCATATCCTCCGAGCTTCTGTATCAATTATGAATAAAATCTCAGAAGGCTTTGAACGACAAACAAATGCTGAATTTAGACAATTTCTATATATTGCAAAAGTATCTTGTAGCAAAGTTCGTTAAATACTATAACTGGCAAAGGATTTAGAAAAAATAAACAATGAAGAATTTAAAATTGCTTATTCATTAGCAATGTATATATCAAAACTATTATCAGGTAGTAAAAACTTTATAAATTTCAACTAATCTTATATGAAAAATCCACTATTATTCTATTCGACAAATCAAAAAGCCAAACCTTTAACTTTTGGCGAAGCATTGATAAAAGGATTAGCTCCTGACAAGGGATTATATATGCCTGAAAAAATTCCCAGCTTTACGAAAGAGGAAATAGCCAGTTTTTCAAAGATGGAATATCACGAAATAGCTTTTGCAGTTGGGAAAAAATTTCTATATGGTCAGATCTCAGATGAAAATTTGTTTGAAATAGTAAAAGATGCCTACAATTTTTCTGTACCTCTTGAAAAGGTTTATGACAACAAATTCGTCATGCGATTAGATCAAGGACCAACTGCTTCCTTTAAGGATTTTGCTGCCCGAATGATGGGACGTTTAATGCAATATTTTTTAAAAATAAATAACAGGAATCTTCTTATTCTTACTGCCACTTCTGGAGATACTGGCAGTGCTATCGCAAATGCTTTTTATGGATTAAACAATATTAAAGTTCTTGTGTTATATCCAAAAACTGAAGTTACCGACAGGCAACGAAAGCAAATGACCACTCTCGGAGAAAACATAAATACAATTGCTCTTGATGGGAAATTCGACGATTGTCAGGCACTTGTAAAAGAAGCATTTTCTGATAGTGAGCTTGATTATTTGAACCTGTCTTCAGCAAACTCTATAAACATTGGGCGTTTAATTCCACAAATTGTATATTATTTCTACTCCTTTGCAAAACTTCGCAAAGGCACTGAAAACGATGATATAATTTTTTCAGTTCCATCAGGCAATTTTGGCGATATGATGGGAGGAATAATTGCCAAAAATATGGGACTTCCTATCAAAAAATTTGTGATTGCAACAAACGAAAACGATGAGTTTCCAAAGTTTTTGTCAAGCGGTGAATACGAAAAAATTGAACCTTCGAAAGATTGCCTATCAAGTGCTATGAATGTGGGTCATCCAAGCAATATTCCTCGTCTGATAGCTCTATACGGCGGTGTTATGGACGAAAAAGGAAATATTTTCAAGCAGCCCGATATGCAAAAACTCAGAAACGACATTTTTGCAATTTGTGTAAACGATGAAGAAACAAAAACAACAATAAAAAATGCTTACGACGAGTATCAACTACTTCTCGAACCACATGGAGCAGTGGGCTGGAAAGGGCTACAAACGTATCTTAGCGAAAATCCTGAAGACAAAAACCAAGTTTGTGTATCATTCGAAACTGCTCATCCGGCTAAATTTCCAGAACAAATAAATAATATCCTCAATTTTGACCCGGAACTACCGGATAGTTTGAAAGGTTTAGAAAACAGACAAGAAATCATTACAGATATGTCAAAAAGTTACATTGATTTTAAAAATTATCTGAAAGATAACTATTAGCAAAAGTTTATCTTCTTTAGGTTCAAATAAAAAAATAAAATCCTAATAATATGAAATATATAATAATTCTTGGGGACGGAATGGCAGATTATCCTCTCGAAAGTCTTGGAAACAAAACCCCATTGATGGCTGCAAATATCCCTAACATTGATAGTCTTGCTACAAATGGAAGATGCGGAAAACTGATAACTGTGCCATCCGATATGCCACCCGGCAGCGAAATTGCAAACATGGCAGTTCTTGGCTACGATGTAAGAAAGGTTTATCAAGGAAGAGGAGTACTCGAAGCAGCAAGCATGGGGGTAGAGCTTGAAAATACCGATATGGCAATGAGAATGAATTTAATTTGTATTGAAAATGAAAAAATCAAAAATCATTCCGCCGGACATATTAGCAACGAAGAATCATACGAATTAATAGATACCCTCAAAAACGAATTGGAAAACGATATTATAAAATTTCATCCTGGTGTGAGCTATCGTCATCTTATGTTAATTAAAAATGGGAAAAACAATATCTCATGTACACCTCCGCACGATGTACCTGGGACACCTTTTAAAGAGGTCTTAGTAAAAGCAAAGGACGATGACAATAGTACAGCAGATTTGTTAAATTCTCTTATTCTGAAATCTCAGAAAATTCTTTCAAGCCATCCGGTAAATAAAAAACGAATTGCAGAAGGAAAAGACCCTGCAAATTCAATTTGGCCATGGTCGCCCGGAAACAAACCAGAAATGAAGACACTTCAGGAAAAATATGGAATTAGCGGAGCTGTAATTTCGGCAGTCGATTTGCTTTACGGAATTGGCTCTTATGCCGGAATGAAAGCAGTGAAAGTTGAAGGTTCAACAGGATTGTACGATACAAATTACGAAGGTAAAGCAAAAGCAGCAGTTGAGGTTTTGAAAGAAGTAGATTTGGTCTATTTACATATCGAGGCTAGCGACGAAGCAGGCCACGAAGGCGATGAAAAACTAAAAGTAAAAACAATAGAATATCTCGACCAAAGAGTTGTGAAATATATTGTTGAAGAAACTGCCAAAATGCAAGAAGAAGTTACAATTGCAGTTATCCCCGACCATCCTACTCCCTGTGCTCTACGAACCCATACTCACGATCCTGTTCCTTTCATTATTTATCACCCGGACATCAAAGCCGATAGTGTTACAGAATACAACGAAGAAAGTACGAAAAAAGGATATTATGGAATTCTTGAGGGAGAGGAATTTATGAAAACTCTTTTGGCTTAATATTTTGAAATACATTCCGATGTTTCCACCAATCGCAATGTCAAGCTTTTTAAGCAATACGATCAAAGTGGATTTAATACATTTTGAATACGATTTTAAAGTAAATTCCCTGCTAGTGCAGATTTGCAATCCGTGCGTCTAACAACATTAAATTAACCTTAATTGTTAAGAAAAATATTTATCTTTGCTAAATGATTGGCAATTACAAAACAAATGAGGTTGATAAAGCATATTTTATCCCAGCAAGTAAATTTCTGGATTACAGCGATTATGGACGCACGGATTGCAAATCCGCACTAGCCAGGAAACCACATTACAAATTATTAAACAAAACCCGATAAATTTCGTGAAACATGTTATTAACAAGAATTATTAGTACAGGGGTAATACTTTTGATGTATTCAATATATTCTTTCTCTCAATCTGATACAGAAATAAAGAGTAATATCATTTACAATCTTCATAAGCAGGCAGATAGTGCTGTAGTTGCAAAATTGGATTCGTTTGACTTTGATGTGATAAAGGAAAACTTAGTGTTGAAAATCCGTTTCAATTGTATAGATAGTTATAGAGATTATGATCAGGTGTATACCTTAAGTTTTCTTAAAAACTATAAAAAGGATACAACTTACCACAATCATTTTCTTGCTAGAAATAGTAATCGTATCTATGAGTCAAAGGATAAAAAGTATAAGCTTCCAGTCGTTTTTGGCGATTTTGATGCAATGTATAAATCTGACAGAAAAAAATACCCCTATCCGTTAACGGATGATTCGCACATAGTGTTTTTAATGATGGATTGCAAAGGATTTGAAATAAAGAAGGTTTGGTTTAATAAAAAAATTCCAGAGCAGTGGTTACGAAAGTAAGCTATATTAATATAAGCTCAGATGAAGTATCATTTGACCAGTTTCCATTTAAAAGATTAGTAATTAACCAGCTCGCGCGGATTGCAAATCCGTGGGTATAATAACACGGATAAACTTTAATTATTAGCCGACATGTTGTTCTTGTTCACAGGTTCTACAAAATGAATAGTAAAACAAGAGATTTACTATTCAATACACTCTTTTTCACATCGCCGCAATATTTTTAAGTTTCACAGATTTGATAAATCCGTCGAGCACGTGCAGGATATGGCTTTTGTCTTCTTTTTCCATTTTTCCGATTTCATCTATGCGTTTTAGCATGGCAGGGTCTTTTAGCAAATCTTCTGATAGCTATCAGAATTGCATAGATTTCTTTGTATCTTCATGAAACCGCTTCTATTTTTATTATTTTTTTGCCTCTAACCTAAAGGAAGAAAATAATGGAAATAGAAGCTACATTGTGCCTGGAAATTCTTAAAATAATGTTGTAAAACATTTTTCCGGCAAATCATCTTTCAGGAAAGAGGCAAAATTTACCGGCAAAATATTTTACGATAATTGAAACCACTCACGCCGACATGTTGTCTGTGTAATATATCCTGAATAATTCATAAATATTTCTACTACAAGCCCAAACTGTACATCATCTTTGACCGTCCTCAATTTTTATTCCATCAAAATAGCTCGCTATTACTCAAAAAGAATCTGTGGTAGTTCAAATCTGACACACATTTTGAGCTTTCGTTACGAAAATTTATGAATTAATCAGGATAGAGACTTAAGTAATAACTTTTAAGAAAACCTGAATTTAGTACTCAATTATTTTACAAAAGTTTATATATTGTGCCTTATGAAAAAAAGTTTTTTGATGTCAGGTAATTATAAAATAAATGACCATAAAAAGCCTTATTTTGTTAGAATAACAAATGTAGGTTGGAAAAGGAAAACAGGGACAACATGTCTGCCTGAGACTGTAACAAAACATTAATCAAACAAATGTAATTTTAAAAAAAGAAGAGATATGCCAGTAATTACAAAGAAAAATAAAGTAGCTTTTGTGTTAAGTGGTGGCGGTGCCAGAGGGATTGCTCATCTCGGAGCAATAAAAGCACTGAACGAAAAAGGAATATTTCCAGATTATATTTCAGCGGTAAGCTCAGGTGCAGTTTTTGGAGCTTTATACGCCGATGGATATTCGCCAGACGAAATACTTCAAATGTTTATTAATTCAAAATCGAAATATTGGGAATTGTCTTTTCCAAAGCAGGGATTACTCAAAATTTCAAAACTAACTCGTACTTTAAGGAAAAACTTAAAATCAACAAATTTCGAAACTTTAAAAATTCCTCTCTTCATTGCTGCAACTGACTTAATAAATGCAAAATGTGTATATTTTTCTTCAGGAAATTTGATACGTATAATTATTGCATCGGCAAGCATTCCGGTACTGTTTTCTCCAGTGGTGATAGACGGAATCCCTTATGTTGATGGAGGTGTTTTAAATAACTTGCCAATAAATCCAATTCGAAGTCTGGCCGATAAAATAATTGGAATTCATGTAAATCCTTTGAGCAAAGAAAAGGAATTCAATAATTTAGTGAGCATTGCAATACGTTCGTTTCACTTGAGTATTGGAAAAAATGTAAGATACAAATCTCATCAATGCGATATGTTTTTCGAACCACCAAAACTGAACAAGTATAGCGTTTTGGAAACTTCAAAACTAACCGAAATATTTGATATTGGATATAAATATGCTAAAAATAGGCTTGAAAACGAACTTAAGTCTAAGCTCAATGAATTTTCTTAATTGCCTGATTTGCAACGAATCAGTGTACTGAAAAGTTATTATGTCCGGTTCTAAATAATTCCTTTTGTTTTTTGTGCAAGTTTGTGCTTCTCTGAGCAAGTTTGTGTAATAGTTGTTTCACAAAGAAAGCTTATTGTTAACTTCAAGTTTTCGACATTGATTAGTTTCAATGTTTTTATGCGGTTCTTAAAAGAAACTTAATAATAGTCTTGCACAGTTTTTAAGTTGAGGAGACAATTTACAACGGGATGTTTGATTTAATCGAACCAAATGAAATTTTTGATTTTTTCATAAAATTAATATTCAATTTTCATTGAGTTACAAATAATAAAAATCCCCATTTATAGGGATATATTTTCACTTCATTTTTGTAAAATTTAAAATCCATATTCATTATAAATTTGTGCTTAGTTTTAATATATGTTGTTTATTTAATAAATATGAAAAATAAGCAGAGGAATACTTACAAAAAATCTATATGTTATTTGCTCTCTAATCTTTTGTTGAAATCGAAGCATATAAATCATATCATCTGTTATTTCATCATATGTAATCTAAGCAAATTTTAAAAATGATTATTATGCTTAATATTCTTATTTATTTGCAATCTAACAATCTATTTTTCTATATTTGGATAATAGTTATTATTCTGTTTTTGATGTGTAAAAGCATGATTATAAAACAATTTGGGAATTTAGATATTATGATTTTAACAATAACAAAAACTGTTCAAATATTTTAATCAAAATTTTATGAAGACATTTTACATACTAATTGCAAATTTAGGTTTTTTCTTTTTTATTAATTCAAACCTTGTTGCTCAAACTTACATCCTGAACGAAGATTTCAGTACGGCAACAGATACTATTCCGCCCATAGGATGGACTCAGAACCAAGTACAAGGATTAACAACAGACCTATGGCATTTCGACAATCCGGGAGGACAAACATTAGCCTATCCATTTATTGGAAACTTTGCAATTTTCGATAGTCAAAACTATTCATCGGCTGGTGGGGCAGAAAATGTTTGGTTACAAACTCCGGCTTTCGATGCCTCAATTGGGAGCAATATTTTTTTGTTTTTCGATCATAAATTTACCGGAACAAGTCCCGACACTGCCAGAGTTGAAGTTTTCGATGGGATTTCCTGGAATATCGTAACAGAATTTACAAACCCAACAATAGGAATCTCAAGTGAAATGTTCAATATTTCTACATTTGCAGGAGGAATTTCAAATGCTATGCTACGTTTTGTATGGATAGGAAATGGTTTGCATTTTTGGGCAATCGACAACATCAGAGTCTTTGCTCCTTTGAGCTTAGACCTTGGGATTGTTGATTTATTATCACCAACAATGCCATTTTCTTCTGGACTAAACGATATTGAAATTGTCATTAAAAACTATGGTGCTGATACAGTTCTCAATACTACAATTCAATGGGAAATAAATGGCAGTCTGCAAACCCCTTTTTCATGGATGGGGAATTTACCCTTTCTTGAGTCGGATAGCAATGTAGTTTTGGGCTCCTACAATTTTGTTTCAGGAATTCCTGTCGATTTAAAAATATGGGTAGAAAATCCAAATTTAGGATTCGATGCAAATCCACTGAATGATACAATTAATATTGGGCTTTCATCAAGCCTTTGCGGCAACTACACCATAGGAGGTACAAACCCCCATTTTCAGAATTTTACAGAAGCTGTTACTATACTAAACAATGCAGGAATTAGCTGCCCCGTAGTGTTTTATGTACGAGATGGAATTTATTCCGAGCAAATCGAA
>JABHKC010000037.1 GCA_018692315.1 Bacteroidota bacterium
CTATTGATTCATTGGATTCTTTACTTTCAAGCTTTTCCTCTGTTTGTTTCTTTAAAATTTCAATATAAACAAATTTGTCGCAAGCTACAATGAATGGGTTGGGAGTCTTTTTTTCTCCTATCCCTATAACTTGCATACCAGCTTCTTTTAGTCTTGTGGCTAATCGGGTAAAATCACTATCGCTGGAAACAAGACAGAAACCATTAACCTTGCCACTATAAAGAATATCCATTGCGTCAATTATCATTGCTGAGTCTGTGGCATTCTTACCAGTAGTGTACCCGTATTGTTGAATAGGTGTTATTGCATTTTCTAAAAGAAGATTCTTCCATTTGGTTAGGCCTGGTCTAGTCCAATCACCATATATCCTCTTGATGGTTGGATTGCCATATTTGGCTATTTCTTCCATCATTTCTTTTACGTTAGCCGATGGTATGTTATCTCCATCTATTAGGACGGCTATATTAAAATTTTTCATTCAGGTATTAATTAGTCAATTGCATTATATTTTTTGTGTGTGCCAAGCATAATCGTATGCTGTACAACCACATTTATGCTCAATAAAAATTTCAAAAGTACAAATTGTTTTTGGAAAATAGAAATTCAGAACAAGTGATACAAAACGGATTTAGCCATTTTGTTAGTCAATTTTCAATCAGCAATCCGTAGAAGTTCCAAATCCTGATAATCGAAACTGAAGTCGATGTTTGGAGAAATTCCTTCCATCTTAATCATTGTTGCTTTTCCTTCTTTATCTAAACTGAAAGTTGCAAAAGCATCGCTGGTCATATCTTTATACTCCATTTTTATTGCGAAAGTAGTGGCTTTGTAGAAAAACATTTCGCCGCTAAGTTTTGGAGAACGAAGCGAACGAAACCACAACTTATCTTCTTTTAATGAAACTTCCACTTCTCCAAACCAATTGTCTTTATACGTGCCAATGAAATTTTCTAAATTCAGATGGTCTGTATTTGCATTTTCTACAGTTTCCCATACTTTATTTACTACCGAATCGCCTACATTTTGGCTATAAGAAAGGGCATTTTCTGCTCGTTTAATCCAATCGAATTTTTCAACACCTATGTATGAGTCTGTGATAGCTTTTGAAATAATATAATATCCAAGGCCTCCGGGAGCCGAGTTTGTGAGAACAACCACTCCGAGATTCAATTCAGGAATAAGAGTAGTCATAGAAAGCATTCCGGGCAAACCGCCAGTATGGCTTATTGTTAGATAAGAATTTTCGTCGGACAGTTTCCAGCCTAAACCATAGTACGAAAAATGTGTTTTATAACGAGATTGAGGTTTATAGTTGAAATTTATTCTTGTATGAGCTGTCCACATTTCATTTAAGTTTTTTTTCGAAAAGAGTTTCTTTTTCAATCTGTAGCCATACTTACCTTCGTTCAGCAGCATAAGAAGCCATTTACTCATATCGTCCACGCTTGAATAAATTCCACCGGCAGCGGCAGTCAGATTGTTCGAGTATGTTTCTATCTGCTGCAATTCTCCAGTTTCGGTGGAGTGTGGTAAAGCAATATTGGTTTTGCTTCTCACACTTTGAAAAGTACCGGCAGATCTATCCATTTCTAAAGGAGCAAATATTCGTGTTTCTACAAATTCTGTCCAGCTTGTGCCGCTGATTTTTGCAATGATTTCTCCGGCTACTATATACAAAAGGTTGTCATAATCGTATTTTGTACGGAAATCGGACACTTGTTCCTGATATTGAAAACTACTAACGACATCATTGATTGTAAAATCGCTGCCATGCGGAAATATCATCAAATCGCCTGCTCCCAATCCTAATCCGCTTCTATGAGTAAGTAAATCCTGAATAGTGAAATTTGCTGTTACATATGGGTCGTACATTTTAAATTCCGGTATGTAATCCACAACTTTATCTGTCCACGATATTTTGCCTTCATCCACCAGAATTGACAAGGCAGCCGTAGTAAATGCTTTACTATTGGAAGCAATGGCAAATAAAGTATTTTCATCGACTTTTTCTTTTGTTTGCATCGAACACAGGCCGTATCCTTTAGAATGAAGAACTTCCCCATCTTTTACAAGTACAACAGCAATTCCGGCTTGTGGCATTTTCCCCATCGATTTGCTGATGAGAGAATCAATTTGTTTGCTGCCAAAACCTTGAGAATTTGCAAAGAAAGAAAACGAAACTGATAATAAAAGTAAAACGCTTTTGATAAATAATTTTTTCATTTTTTTAGTTTAAAGTTTGTAAAGTGATAAATTTTATGTGTCAATTTAGATATTTTAAGATTTGGATTGCCACCTGCGACAAAAATTATGGAGTATATTGTGCTTTAGCATTTTGTTATTTTATCAATTTCTCAATTAGTAAGCATACACTTGTGCCTAATTCATTAATCAAATTTTCATTGTTGACTTGCATATTCTTTGCTCGAATAATGGCATCATTTATTCCATTTTCAAACCTTTCAAATTTCAGGTTCTTTTTATTATATCCTTTCAGAATAATTGAAAGTTCTTTGTCTATAAAACGTCTGGTTTTATTCACTTTATCGTTATTTATCAAACCATCAAGGGAATATTTTTGTAAATCAGTAAGATGCAAAAGTAACCATAATTCAAATGTTGGATTTGACAATGCAAGATTATAACCCTCTAATTTACATTTATCAATAATAGAGTTTAGTTGTTCCTTACTAACATTTTGCCTGTCTCTGTCAACCACCATCCACAATTCATTGGCTTCAATACCATGTTCAATCCAATATTCTTTTCTTTCATCAAGCAAGTCAATCACATGATTTGGATGACTTTTTGTATCAGTTTCATCTCTCTTTTCAAGTCTTTCAACCTTGATGATTTCGGAAGAATCTAAATCATGAATACCATCAAAATATTGCTCCTCTGTTTTGCCTTCACTGGCTATTGAAATAAGGTAAACTTCTTTTGTATTCTGGCTTTCAGGTTCTATAGCCCTTTTCCCAAATTCATTTTTAATCCTCAATCTACCTGGCATAACTAGAAATTTAAGTTTTTAAAACTCTTGAATATTGGAATCGCACCATATCTACCAAGCAAATAGTCTTTTCGAACTATTTTGTCATTCCTTACTTTAAATTCATCCAATGAAAATAATCGCGACTGATTTTTATTTTTTTCAATAAACCAGATTTCATCTCTACGTAATAGTTCCAAGTCCATCAATAATGATTCATGAGTTGTTACAATCATTTGACTTTCATTATTCTTTGTTAATTCAAGAAAAATTTCAAAGATTCCATAGGTTAATTTTGAATGTAAACTTCTGTCTAGTTCATCAATAATAAATACAGAATCAGTTTTTGTCATTTCATGTAATGCAGGTATGAAATCAAATAATCTTTGTGTCCCATCAGATTCGTCTTCAATATCAAAAACAATTGGAGATTCAAAATTATTGATATGTTCCAAACCTATTTTTTTTACCTTATATTCATTTTGGGTATTTCGTCTTAAAGAATATGTGATTCCATTAATTTCAAAAATAATAGATTTCACTTTTTCAATATTCTTCGTTAAATCTTCTTTTATTTGCTTTGGTATATCAAAACTTTCTAAATCTATTTCTTCAGATGTTACATTTTGAATTCCGGTTTGAAAAATATTAAGAAAACTGTTGAATATCTTGGACATTTCATCGTCATCACCAATAAAATTCAAACCTGAATATTTGGACTTAGGAAATACGACAGTAAGCTTCTTTTCAAACCAGTCATAAACATTCTTGAAGTCAATCGCCTCACTAAAGTCATTAATACTCTTTCTGTTCATTTCATTCAAAAAAAGTAGATTATCAGAATTTTGGAAATCCTCTCGATATACATCAAATCTCTTTTTTGCTTTTGAACTTAATTTAATAGCAATATCAATCTCATGTTTGTTTTCACTATTTATAAATCTGTCAAATATTTTCTTTTCTTTGTTTTGTCCTATTTCATATAACCATTCTTCAATTATCTGATTATCCTTTAATATTAATGCAAATCCATATGAATAATATTTATTCCCTGATTTGAATTCATATTGAAAAATTGTTGGCACATTGATATTATCTTTTTTTAGGCGGTAATGGCAATTTACGGGATTAAGTTTATTTATTCCATTTACAATTATTCTTCTTGAGAAGTCTATTGCTTTTACAAAATTGGATTTCCCAGAAGCATTTGCACCATAGATTACTCCTGACTTTAAAATACTAATTCCTTTCCCTTTATGATAATGAGTAGAAAGCCTTCTTTCTTTATTGGCTATTAATGAAAATTCAGATTTTTCATTAAACGACATAAAATTCTCAACATTAAATCTAATTAGCATGACAATATATTTTAATATGCTGTAAAGTAACGAATAATTCTCATATTAAATACATATTTTTGTTTTATTTAGTGCAAGAATATTTTTAGACAGTCTGATGCATAAAAGTCTTATATGATAATTTTGTTTTTGGAAATTGTTTATTGAATATTGAGTGTTGAATATTGAATGTTTTCTTTAATGATTTCTTAACTATTTATTCAGCTTTATCCATTTAAGGCTAATAGCTAGCCCTCCTCCTGCAGCCAATAAAAAAGTTTTTGTATCGCCTTTTTGTATTTCCATTTGCTCAATTTTTATATCAAGTGGTTTGTTTTTGTAATGTGCTTCTTCTCCGTCTTTATATATTACAGCTTGATAGGTTTTTTCCTTGTCAAGAAAATCAAAATCAATAGTTATTTCTCTTTCGTTTTCGTCTGTGATACTTCCCAGAAACCAATTTTCTGTTCCTTTTTCCTTTCTTGCAATTGTAACAAAATCTCCTACTTCACCATTTAAAACATGGGTTTGTTCCCAATCTACTCCTACATCCTTTATAAACTGAAAGGCTGCTTGATTTTCATAATTATCTGGTAAATCGCATGCCATTTGAATTGGGCTATAAATCACTACATACAATGCCAATTGTTGAGCCAGTGTTGTGTTAATTTGGTTGTTTTCTTTTGTGGGTAAAGAAATATCAAATACTCCTGGAGTAAAATCAATCGGACCTGCCAACATTCTTGTAAAGGCAACAATAGCTAAGTGTTCGGGTGGATTTCCTCCATCGCCTGCCCAAGCGTTGAACTCCTGACCTCTAAGTCCTTCTCTAGCAATTGCATTGGGGTATGTTCGTCTGATTCCGGTTGCTTTTATTGGTTCATGTGCGTTTATAGCAACTTTATATTTTGCACCAGTTTCTAAAACTTTTCTATAATGATTGACCATCCATTGTCCGTGGTGATACTCACCTTTTGGAATTAATTTTCCTACATAACCGGTTTTCACAGAATGAATTCCTAATTTGTTCATCATTTGATATGCTGTATCTAATTGCTGCACGTAGGTCCGCGGTGCACCGGATGTTTCGTGGTGCATAATAATTTCAACTCCTTTTTCTTTAGCATAATCAATAACTTCTTTAATATTATAGTCGGAATATGGTGTTACAAAATCAAAGATTCCTTCCCTGTCTTCAAAACCTATCCAATGTTCCCAACCTGTGTTCCATCCTTCAACTAATATGCCTGAAATATTGTTTGCTGCTGCAAAGTCAATATATTTTTTAGCATTTTCTGTTGTTGCTCCATGCATTCCACTTTTCATATCCCAAGTAGATTTCCCAATGTGCATTTCCCACCATATGCCCACATATTTTTTTGGTACAAACCAACTCACATCACCAATTTTATTTGGTTCATTCAAATTCAAAATCAATTTTGATTCTATTAAGTCAGTAGCATTGTCGGCAATTTGTATTGTTCTCCAAGGTGATTTAAATGGTAGGGCTCTTTTAACTTTATAGCCTAATCTATCGGATCCTACCAATTCACTGGTAAGTTTTAATGACTCATTATCTACTTTTATTGTCATCCCGGCATAGTCTGTTAGGTTGGCTTCATGAAAACTCAAATGCAATCCATCGGAAGTTCGCATTGTAACAGGAGTGTTTACAGCATTTTCAGGAATATAAGTTTGAGCTAACCATTGTTCTTTTTTAAGAGCGAGAGCATCAATCTCAGACACTTTTGTTGTGTTGTACAGATGCTCATAAATATCCCAATCCCCTGGAGTCCACCATGCTGTATGATCGCCGGTAAGTTGAAATTCAGTATTTTCATCCATTATTATCAGACTATCTACTCCTTTTTGATTCAAAAACTCATATCGAAATCCAATTCCATCATCATAAGCTTTAAAATGAATGTTTAACTGTCGCTTTGGTGAAGAGATCTCTTCCAGTTTTATGATTAGTTGATTGTAGTGATTGTTCACTTTTTTTTGTTCACCCCAAGGCATTTCCCAGCTTTCGTTTATTTCTTTGATAGATGTTCCAATAATTTTCAATCCGTTTTCTAATGGTGCTTGGTTCTTGAAATCAAATCCCATGGAAGATGAATCAATTACAATTTTATTGTTGTGCCTTACCAAATAGCAAGGAGTACCTCCACTTGACAATTGGAATTCTATACTATTCTCCTTATTCGGAGATGAAACAATTGCAATATCCTTTTTTTGATTACATGCTACTATTGAAATCAACAGAAAGTAAACAGCCATAAAATTTATTTTATTCATCGTATTTTCTTTTCAAGTTTTGTAAGCTAAAAATTTACAAATATTTATATTTAATCTACCATTCATCTTTGATTATACAAAATTATTATTCCTGATCTCTTTTTTCAAACATTTCTATATTATTGATACCTAATCTGTCCAATATATATTTGTTCCATTTCTCGAATGAATTTTGATTTTTCCCCATCTGAACTTCATCAAGATATTGTTCACTTATTTTGTCTAAATTTTCTAAAGTTAACTCATAATATGAGTCTATTTGATCAATTGTAAAAATTTCTGAATTAAGCTTTTTTTGCATTTTTCGTCTTTCAATCTCGTAAATGTCAAAATATATATTAATGAAAGGATTGGTAGAAGAATCTGTGGGAAGATGGAAATATGTTTGGTTTTGGTCAAATACTGTGTATGATTTGCATTGTAGCGTATCGTTCAAACTACAAATATCAAGCAAGATTTGAACCTTAAAATTGTAAAACTCTCTTTGAAAGCTAAGGTTATTAATTAATTGCCGTGAATTGTTTTTATTTTCGTGTAAATCAGAAACAAGTTGAATACGGTTTGTTGCATCCCAAAAGTAATATTTATATAGGAAAAAGGAAGCGTCAAAAATAGGTAAGACTAAAAAATTGCTACCGAAGTTTCCTTCTCTATAATTGACAAGACTCCCTTCCTGAGAGAAAAATCCCAAATTTTCTTTTTGTTTTTCAGTAAGAAGTAATTTGTTGTTATTATTCCAGAAAATTTCATTGTATGGGATAAACGACATTTTTCTATAGTCACTGAAGTTATTGTCGTATTCAAAATATGGAAGAATAAATGGTTTGTCAAAATCGTAAAAATATATTATGCCTTTAGAACTAATATCTCTATCTATTTCATTATGGAGCTGTGCTGTAGTTTTTGCTTTATCTAAATCAGTCTTATATTTAAAACTGTATTTGAAATTAATATATTCAGGCACAGTTTCATTGCCAATTTTTTTGTAGGCTTTACTAATATTAAAAGAAACTTTATGTATAGAATTAAACTGAAACAGGGGCAAGAACGGATGTTTATTTGTGTTTTCTACAGACAAATCAATTTTTAATAGTCGAAAAGTTCCTTTTTCAATCCACACTTTTCCCGAGAAATAATCCTGCTGGTTTTTATATGGAGAAAAATTTATGATATACATATTTTCATCTTGATTTTCCATTTCAAGATTAAATTTTCTTTTCATCCTTCTTTTTGCAAATTGCAGGGGTATAAATGGGAAATAACCATTTTGACTTGTTAAATTTATCAATGTAAAGGCTTTTGAAGAATTTAATGTTAAAAAATAATTCTCAGTTTTACTGGCATGTCCGGTCCTTCCATTTTTGAAACGCAATTCATCAATATTTGTTCCTGTAAAATGCCCATTGTAATAGCATTCGACTAATTCTATAGGTTTTCCCTTCGATTGTGTTTCCAATCCATAATATACTTTCGATACATGTTCTGTTTTATTGTTCTTTAGATTTTTCCTGCACTTTTTCAGAATTTCATAAAGGTAGTCGTTATCAGTATAAACGGTAATTTCTTGTATTTCAAAATCCTTTTTTTGTAGAAATATTTCGTTCATTTGAAGGAGTTGTACTGCAGAAATAGTTTTGATTTCGTAGCCCATATAATAAAACTGCAATGAATCTTTAGCTGAATCAACAGAGATATTAAAAACCCCATCGGCATTTGTAATTGTGCCTTTTCCTGAGCTTTTTATTACAATATTGCAATATTGCAAAGGCTCTTTTGTTTTAGCATCTTTTACAGTAGCCTGAATGTTGTCTTGTGAAAAAGACCAAAATGAGAGAATAACTAATAATGATGATAGAATTATTCGCATTGAATTTGAGGTTTTATTGAAAAACTATTTTTCCATAAAGTTTTAATAATTAGTCATTAATGATTCATAAGGGATTTTCAATTTGTCGTGCAAATTTCTAATCATATTCAATGACAATTTTCGTTTTCGGCTAAAAATTTCTGAAACTCTGCTATTATATCCTATAACATTAACTAAATCTTTTTTTGTCATTTCCATTTGATCCATCCTAAATTTGATAGCTTCAATTGGGTCAGGTGCTTCTATTGGATAATATTCATCTTCATATTTTTCTATGAGAATAGATAATAATTCCGCTTCGTCTCCTTCTTCAGAATCAATTGAGGCATGAAATATTTCTTCAAGTCTTTTTATAGCTTGATTATAATCCTCTTCTGTTTTTATAACTTTTATATCCATAGTTCATAAATTTTTTCTGCATTTATTTTTTCGTATTCAGAATGCGTTCCTATAAACCGAATAAAGACCCATTGTCTTATATAATTGATTTCAACTATAAGCCGGTACTTATTCCCACAAATATTAAAAACAACCCGACTTTGTTTTAATATACTTTCTCTTGAATATTCTTTTTTGATATCAGTAGGAGTTTTCCAATTTGCTTTTACAACTTCCTTAAACCATGTATTTAATTGCTGTTTTGCATCATTATGCTTTTCCCAAAACTCTCTTAATATCTTTTTTGCAATAACTCTCATCAATTTCCAAATATTCTTCAAAGATAAAGA
Organism: Bacteroidota bacterium; assembly: GCA_018692315.1. Taxonomy (NCBI): domain Bacteria; kingdom Pseudomonadati; phylum Bacteroidota; species Bacteroidota bacterium. Next base: position 9,220 of record JABHKC010000037.1, read on the forward strand.
AAATTACCAATACGGTAAAATATTATTTCATAAATTCAGAAATCTAAAGTGGCTCTATGAAAACTCCATTTTCTTCAAAAAGCTAAAGTCAATAACCTATGGCAAAATCCTATTGCCAGAGTGTTAAAAATTGGAATGAAAATGAAAGAATGAAAAATAGAAAATCTTAACCCAACTTGTAGATCAACACTTGTTAATGGTTGATTAACAGGCCATTAAAAACTTGTTTTTACAATTGGGAACAACTTTTGTTTTCTGCCTATCATATATTGTTGATATGAGTGCATTTAGCAAATTTAGTATTTTTCATTTTGATATTGTTAATAAGTTATAATATCTATGGGGGTCAATCGACAGGACTGAAATTGCAACTATCAGATAATATGTGTGTGTCCAGCATAAGCGTATGCGGACACCCACCTTGATGTTCAATAAAAATTGATGATTTACAATTGCGAAAAATTGGGGAAATTAAATTTGCTATTTACAAGAGAAACTGAAACAAAGAATTTCTGAGCATCAACTCAAATTTTCTTTTGCTTAATGAACCGCTAAGTACGAGACCCGTACGGTTAGTGGTGTGAGAGGTGCACTGGCGGTTATTTGACCGTCAGCCACCTACTCGATTGTGCACGGTTATTTATATGCCAATAAAGTTATCTTCTTTTTATTTTTAGTCAGATAATTATTAATAAAAAATCCTTTTTGATTTATTTTTTCAAAGTCAATTTCAAAGCTATTATTTGCAATAAAGTACTCCATATCAATTACAATTGTTGGTTGAAATAGAAATAATAACTTAAATTGATTTAACTCATCTGATTTATTAATCTTTCCAATTGAGAATCTAATTCTATGTTTGTCAAATCTTAAGGATGGATTGTTCTGCGAAACTGTTTCATCTACATTTTCTCCAGTATCTTTTTCTCCAGTAATTCTATTAACATTTACACCCAAGTCAGCTTTTCGACTTTTTGGATTTTTGGCATTTGGACTCATAATAAGAAATTTAAAAGTCAATTCTTCAATCTTTTCAACGTTTTGAAGAAACATAGAAGCACTTTTACTCTTTTGCTTATTATTAATTAAATAATTTTCAAGGTATGCAGGAAAATAGAGCATCATCGGTTTCTCAAATTCGCAATCTTCTTCAATTAAATCCCAGTCATATTTAAACAAACGAATATTGTCGTTATATTTCCAATCATTTTGAAATGTCAATGAAACATTTCCATCAGGATGATGAATTGAAATATGAAAGTTATCATTACTCTTATCTATGAAGTAAAGGTCTTTATCATTTTTCACAAATGAAATTCGACATATTGGACGGTGATTGTCACTTGAGTCAATATGAACAGTATTCATTTTTTCTATTGGTATAATCTGTTTTTTTTAATTGTGCACAACTAACTAATATGTGCACCCGAGTGCATTATATTTGACATATCGCTAATATGCAAATTACACTTAGTTTGTTTAATATCAAGCATTTGAATATTTTGTATCATCAAAGTCAGTGGCATATATTTATTTTTTTGCTAATTTATAAAAAATCTGCCGGACTTTATATATAGGCAAGATTTTTATTTGATTCATATGTATAGACTTCAATTATTCTGCATAAAAAGAACAACAAAAACCGTCGACAAGTACATAGCAAAATTTTAACTGACAGCTACTTTAAATACGGGATGTAGTTCGATCCCGATTTTTCATCGGGACTTGGTTTTACAAACCGCTTATAGTTCTATTTGTTGGCGGCTTCTAATATCAATTAATGTCTTGCTTTGAAATTATGGCAGCCCAACCTCCACCAGCTTCCATTTGTACTGATATTTTAGAATTTTTGTTGACTTCTAATGTCTTCAATTTATAGTCTTCTGCAAATCGATCAGCATTAATACCATCTTTAAAAACTTCCATCTTAAAGGTTCCTTCTTTTAAGAAGGAAAGATTAAGTTCTAACTCCCTTGGAGTCCAGTCTGTCATTGCTCCAATATACCATTTGTTACCCTTTCTTCTGGCAAGTGCAATATAGTCACCAACTGAAGTTTCCTCAATTTTCCTCCCAAATTATAGATAGCTGGCTATCAGGGATTTTGGGTTTAGTTTTATAAATTAGCCCATATTTATTATCAAACAGATAATTAAAGATACCATCTGCCATGGCATAGCTATAGAAAG
>JABHKC010000038.1 GCA_018692315.1 Bacteroidota bacterium
AAGATGAAACCCCAAAACTCACAGATGCCACAATAATTTCAGCAGGTTGAATAATTTGGAAAGTGTCTATTATAGTATCGCCGGCGGCATCATTTATTGTTAGATAGTATGTGCCTGCTTGCAGATTTGAAATATTTTCGGTAGTCTGGCCATTGCTCCACAAAAAAGCATATGGTGGAGTACCATAATATGGAGAAATATCAATGGCAGCATCTGAGCCTCCAAAACAGGAAACATTGCTTATATTTTCAGAAATATAAAATGTTTGCGAAAGTTTTGAAACAAAAACATTATAATACATCACAGTAGTCAGATTATATACGGCAGGTCCAGGATCAAAATCAGCAGTTGCATTAAAGTTGCCTATAGTGTATATGTTTTGGTTAGTATCAAGATCAATATAAACACCTTGGTCAGAATTATTTCCTCCCATGCTTTTAGCCCAAACAAAATTACCAAAAGAATCGAGTTTAGAAATGAAAATGTCATCGTAACCAATTGATGTAAGATTATATACTCCCACTCCCGGATCAAAGTCAACATTTCCAGTATAAAACCCAGTAGTAAATACATTTCCAAAAATATCAGAAGATAAACAGAAACTAGCATCACCACCATTTCCGCCTATTCTTTTAGTCCAAATGAAATTGCCCGAAGGATCAAGCTTAGAAATAAAAATATCATAATCTCCATTTGAAGTAAGATTATATACTCCTGTACCCGGATCAAAATCAACTGTACCCACAAACCAACCGGTAGTATAGGCATTTCCATCTTTATCAATGCTTAAAGAAAGTCCATAATCATAATCATTTCCACCTATACTTCGAGCCCAAACAAAACTTCCTGAAGCATCGTATTTAGATATATAAATATCGGACTCCCCAATTGAATTAAGATTAAAAAATCCTGTAGAATCAGGATCAAAATCAACAGTTCCTTCAAATGATCCAATAAGGTATAGATTATTTTTGTCACCAATAGCAAGACTATTATTGAAGAAAGCTGAATTATTAATACCTAAAATACTCCGAGCCCATATGAAATTACCGAGTGAATCAAGTTTATTAATAAAAATATCATTACCATATAGGTTTGTTGATAGATTATATATTCCAGGACCAGGATCAAAATCTACAGTGTCATTAAAATATCCGGAAATATAAATATCGCCCATATCGTCAATAACAATCGAATTGCTAGCATCGGAGCCATCACCTCCAAAACATTTTGCCCAGACAAAATTGCCCGAAGAATCTAATTTTGTTACAAAGATATCATTATATCCATTTGAATTAAGAAAATACATCCCAGTAGGATCAGGATCAAAATCAACATCCGACATGAAATACCCTGTTATGTAAATATTTCCAACTGAGTCAACAGACATAGAATAACTGTCATCAGATAATTGTGCACCAATTCTTTTAGCCCATAAAAAATTGCCTAAACTATCAAATTTTGTGATAAAAATATCTTCTAATCCATTAGAAGTTAAATTAAAAACTCCGGGACCAGTGTTAAAATCAACAGTTCCTTGAAAATTCCCTGTGGTATAAACATTGCCTGCATCGTCAATTGTTGCTGAACGAACATACATGCTGTTTGTACCACCAAAACCTACTGCCCATTCAAATTGTACGTCTTGAGCTATAAGACTTATCGTAGATAGGAAAATGCTAAAAAAAGTGAAAAAATTTGTTTTCATAATTTTATTAATTAGAAAATACCTAATAGACTATTCAGCTAAGGTAGTAATTAAAAATGCAAAATGCAAATTATTACTTTTATTTTTCGACTTGAATTTGGCAAAAATTTTGGATGATATGAAAAGACCTGACAGGTGGGGTGTTAAAAATCGATTTTAAAAGTTCGTTCCATTTTTCATTCAACTGCTTCATGGTTGTTGATTGATTACGGAAATCTATTTCTATAAACATTTCAGTTCTACAGACTGGTAATCAACCTCGTAGAGGATATATGTTTATAGCAACAAAATTTACCAACCAACAAAGTACCCCAGCGGGGTACAACAAAAAATAGTACGAAAAACACTTTTTTGTTCAATTTTGTAATTAGCTGATTTGTGCGTATTACAAAATGGTGATTTTCGATTTTTAACACCCCACCTGACAGGTTTTCGAAACCTGTCAGGTGGGGTATTCAGGCGATTAACTTATATTCGCTGGTGCAGATTTGCAATCCGTGCACTGGAATTCAGCTAATAAGAAAACTAATTCCCGGGATAAGTCAAGCTAACAAAATTCGTCATCTTTACCTGATAGCCTTCGCCCGGAATCATATTTCCAATATTATTGACATTATAAACAGGCCAAAAAACTTCTCCTAAACCATTTTTTACCAATACAATTTCGTTTACTA